>JAUHYX010000220.1 GCA_030426285.1 bacterium | reverse complement strand
AGAATTGTGAACAGTCAACTTCTAGCACAGTCCTCTCCCCGTAAACGGCATGTTCTAACGGTGTCCCTAGGTCTCTGACAACTTTTCCATTGACGTCAGATATGATTGTGCGCAAAGAAGATTTGTCATCCCATACGAATACTTCGAAGTGTACCATCCCACTTGATGGAAGTGGATAGGGAGGATACATATACACATGTGCAGGTTTGAGCTCCTGAATGTCGTCAACATCTGTCGTTACGAGTTCACACTCGCTTAACGCGAACTGATAGGCATTGTTGTCGCCTTTGAAATACATGTACTCTAGATTAATTATATCGATATCCCAAGTGCCAAATTTTTCCGGAAGTCTATATTGAGTGAAACGCCCTGATTCAGGCTCAAGAGAGTGAATGCAGAACACTCCATTGTCTAAGAAGTAGTATTCGCCATTGTACTTGTCAGCTCCTGAAATTGCATGTACAAACGGTGGTAAAACAAATGTCTGTACATTTCTCGACTCAATGTCTACAACTTCCACAATCGTATCTGTATAATCTTGACCTGCGTGCACCAAAACAAACTGATCACCATCTGAATACTCAATTCTACTGTACGTATACTCGGGGTAGTAAACAGAATCGACAAGAACATTGTTGCGGAAGGTCTTCTTAACAGTAGTGTAAGTGTCGTCGTGAAACAGTCTACCCACTGTAAGTATAGAGTCTCCCCCAACGTAGATGGCATCGTTAAAGGCTTCATTTGCAGCCACAGAAATCGGTAGGGAGTCAACTGCTTGATCGAGGGTGTTTACATATGACAAGCCAGACTGTCCTGCTTTTGGACAGACTTGGAGAAATCTTCCACCAGCCCCTATTGAGACGGCAACTGTTGGTCCTTTCCAAGATGTGAAGACCATAGAATCTAAGTTCATGGTTGCATCAACTACCTGAATTAGCCCACCAGAATGAACATAGTAGTTGCCATCTACCTCTTGCATAAACTCAGGAATGTATTTGAACAATCCGTTGTCTTTGGAATCATCTAGAGATTGCCAAGACAACCACCATCCTGTGTCCTGGCAAGGCCAGTGTAGGTTGCAACAAATCCTTCGTTAGTATTGTTGAAGCGAACAAAGCCCGGTGAACGGGAGTTTGTGAAGTAAGACAAAACCCTCAAATCTTCTTGTTCAACGTGTATTTCACTAACATATCTGTTCTGACCAACACAGAGAATATTATCACCTTGAATGGCGGCATCTAGAATCACATTCGCTCTAAAATTGCCAACATTGGTTTGCAACGTGTCTAGACCATCTCCTTCAAACGTTGCACGTGTCCGTATAAGGCGATGCGCATGTGAGAAAAATGCGTAGTCACCTGAAAAAGCGATAGGTTGTGTGAATGGAGCAACGGCAAGTGAGTCCGTTGGAGCTAACTGCTCCGCATTATATCGGTAGGCCATCCAGTCGTACACCAGCAGAAACTCGCTATCACTTGTAATGATCCGGTTTGGGAGTGCAGAGCCATCTAGTGTTTGCTCAGAGACGATGGAGAAATCCTGGATGTGAATGTTCAAAAGGGTATTAGCGCTATCAACGCACACGAACTGACCGTCAAGAATTTGACCTTCGTGTAAAGGTCGGGTAACAACAGTATTGAAGGTTCCCGGCGTTTTCTTGTCCCACGTGAATACACCATTGCTAGCAAGAACAACAAGAATATCAGACGATGAACCAGCTGCAACGTCAAGAATAGTAGACTCTACATCGATAACTGCCAACAGTTCACGATCAAGGCTATAAATATTCGCTATGTTGCCTGATTGCACGAGTACAAATTCACCAAGGACGAACAGCTTAACATCTTCCACTTGATCAATTTGGACAAAGAAGGAAAAGGTACCTGTTTCAGTATCAATCAGTACAACCTCACCTTGACTGTCCAGTAGAACAGCGTGAACGGGATCTGAGGCAACCTGAACGTACTCAGACTTCAGTTCTCGCGCAGACGTGTTGATACACATAACAAGAGCGAAAAAGAACACAAAAAGTAGTCTCAGCATGATTAGTCTCCAACAAGAATACACAGGGCTCATGACTATTAAATTGAGCGAGAGTCAAAAAACGCAAACGAAGATGACAGCTCTATTTACAGAGTCTCACACAACAAATATCGTGAATTTCTATTTTGGATTAGTGCGCAAACACATGACCGCGGTTGCATTCTGCTAACTATCTGTAAAATAGAGGGTTACAGTAGCGTATGGCTGCTTTTGGACACGTTTTTGTCACATTCTCGGCGTCTAGTCTCTCATTTTGGAAACAAAATGTGCGTAGATGGGTGTATAATTCTCAGCCCTCACAAACTCACCATACTTCTTTGACTTCTTCGTCACATGTGTGTAACAACCGGAAGGTAGGTTTGCAGGATTCCTATTCTTCTCTAACTCAATTTTAACAGGTGTGTTGTATGAAACGTCTTTCCGCTTTGCTGATGGCACTGACGGTTGGTGTTGCTCAGGCTGAGTTGCCGTCTGAGCTCAATTTTGATTCGTATCCGTGGTACCCTTACAAGGTGCATGTGACAAGTAAGCTGCAAATGGAACCGATCTTTGTGGGTGGGGTGGACATGGTCCAAACAACGCCTACATATGGCAATCCTGCCGGAGAAGTTCCTGCTAAACAATGGCATGACTTCATTGGCTTTACGCCAGCTCAAACCGGTGAATCAGGCCTCGGTTGGGTGACAGTAAACCACGAAATGACCGAAGCAAATGACAATATCGGTGATGGTGGCGGTATGACTGCTTTCAAAATCGATATGGATGGCGACAAGATTGTTGTTGTGCCGCAGACTCTCGAAGACGGACGCTCGGGCGAATTCTTTAACGTAGATTTCGTGAACACCGTAGGCGAAACAGGTATGAACTGCGGTGGAATCAACTCTCAGAATGATGGTCGCATTTGGACTGCTGAAGAATGGGAGCGTACAGGAAATGGCCTCGGGTACAATGATATCGGTGGCTACATGCGTGACACTTCTGATTGGACAGTGGAATATGGATGGCAAGGTACACCGTATGAAGGTGCTTCTTTTGCTCGCTACGAAAACAATAACTACATGGTTGAGATTGACCCACGTCAGGCCAAGGCAATTCGCAAACAGTACAACTGGGGCCGTCAGTGGTTCGAAGGTGGTACCATTCTGCCAGACAACCGCACAGTGATTTTAGGTGTAGATGCAAGCCCGGCTTTCTTGTCGAAATTTGTTGCCGACCAGCCAGGGGACTTCACTTCTGGTGACTTGTTCGTTTTTAAGCAAAACGCAAATTCATTTGGCGGTGAGTGGGTGCTCATGGACAATGACGCTGAAGGCGAAGACACGTTCTTGAACTTTGACGCCCAGGCTATCGAAGCCGGTGCAACGTTGTTCATGCGCCTTGAATGGGTGACATATGACAAGAACTCAGGTTTGGTGTATATGACTGAAACAGGTCGCGACGATGCAGGTAACCGCTTTGGTCGTTTGCTTGAATCTGACTGCCGCCCGGCCAAGCATCACTATGATAGAGCACAAGCCTATGGCGTAGATCCAACAACAGTTGACTATCCAGATTACTACGGTCGCGTGTTGGTTCTCGATCCGGCCAACAATACGATAAAGCCATTTGTACACGGCGGTCCTGACTTCCCAGACTTGGGCCCTGCGATGGAAGCAACTGTAGACAATGAAGGCAATTTGAGCATTGACGATGATGATGCAGACTGGCAGAATGCAGAGTACACGCCATACCCACACAAGCATCTTTCGAATCCAGATGGTTTGTCAATTATGTACATCAAAGGCCAGTCGTACTTGTTGATCCAAGAAGATTTGAACGGTGTGTCACACGGTCGCGTGCACCCAGGTCTTGTGAACAAAAACTGCGAATTCTGGATCGTGCAATTGGACGGTCGTGAGCAAGTTGAAGTTGAGGATCTCGTACGTCTAGGTGTTGTACCAGTCGGTGCAGAAGTAACGGGCGCGCGTCCGATTTATGATCCGAGTGACATGGACAATGCCGTTGCGTTGTTGATTAACTCTCAGCACCCAAAAGCGTTTAACGAAGCACCGTACCACAACTCGGTGACCGTTGCGATCACGGGTTGGGAAAGTGCGATCACAAGCATCATGGAAGATGGTGGCCTTGAAGATCGCGCAATGGTGAAAGTGTATCCGAACCCAACAGCAGATGTAATTGGATTTGAAAACGTTGCAGACGCAGCATTGTACGATGCAGACGGTCGTCGCATTCGCATCGTTCGCAATGCAAGTGAGATGTATGTTGGCGACCTCTCAAACGGTGCATACTTCTTGAAATTCGATAAAGATCCAAACCTCGTAAAGGTTATGGTTCAGCGCTAAAGAGCGCAAAAACAGTTATGTTTATGTCCCCTTTCCTTGTGGAGAGGGGACGTTTTTTTACCACACAAGTTTGAAGCTATCATGCGAATAGGTGTTTTTGTTGCCGCAGTTGCCCTGTTGTTTTCCTTCAGTTCCTCACAGCGTCCTGCCGATGAGCTAAAAGAGCAATTTGTAAGTGATGTGGCCGCATTCTCCGAAGCAATTGTGAACACACACAATGCCGTGAATCAAGGCCAGACGGTAACAGAAATACATGCCGAATACCAAGAGTTGCGCCGTTTGCTCAAGCGTATTGAACCTATCGTCATGTACACGGACCCCGAGTTTGCAGTGCACTATTTCAACGGCGCACCTTTGCCGCGCTTGGCTCAGACCGACAATAAACCAGAAATTGTTGAACCAATCGGTATGCAGGTCATCGATGAGTTGGTTGCCGACCCAATCGCCAATGCCGATGAACTCAAGGCGCAGTTGCGCACTCTCTTGCTGCAAATGAAGCAGTACAAGGTCATTGCCGCCGGCCTTCATATGTCGGACCGCATTGTCATTGAAGCTTTGCGCTATGACGTGTTGCGCTTGTTTACATTAGGTGTGACCGGATTTGACACGCCAGGCACAGCTCGCGCGATAGACGATGCACAAGTGACATTGGATCTGTACGAGCAGTACTTGCGACCATATATGAAGTTGTACCGCACATCGGTGGCGAATGGAGCCGCATTGACCAATGCCATCAGAACAGGGCATGAATTGTGTGACAATGCAGATTTTGAGGCGTTTGATCGCTTGACATTCTATACTGACGTGATACGACCATTGTACGCTGAGCTGCTCAAACTGCACAATGAATTGCGCATTGAAAAATATGCAGAAACTACACGTATCCCACGAGCTGTGAACTATGAAGCTGAGTCAATGTTTGATGAAGATTTCATGAACGCCTACTATTTTGTACAACAAAAAGAACGCGAAAACAGT
Organism: bacterium; assembly: GCA_030426285.1. Lineage (GTDB taxonomy): Bacteria > Bacteroidota > Ignavibacteria > Kapaibacteriales > UBA7675 > JAUHYX01. Next base: position 393 of record JAUHYX010000220.1, on the reverse strand, counting down.
GAGACGGTTCGCTCTTTGGGACAACAACTGTTTCACGATCGTGGACTCTCAAACAATAGTGCTTTTTCTTGTGCAACATGTCACCAACCAGAAAAAGCGTTTACTGACGGAAAAGTAACCTCAACTCTGGCATCGGAATTCAATAGCACGCCACGCAATGCTATGACACTGTCGAACAGTGTTTTTTCAAAGTCATTCTTCTATGATTTGCGAGCAAAGAGTCCGGAAATGCAACTTGAGCATGTGATTTTCAATCCCGATGAGTTTAACACTGACTGGGAGACAATGAGTGAGTACTTGCACAACGATTCGGTGTACACGCAGATGTTTGCCAACGCCTTTGGCGACCAAAAGGACCAAATTATTCCCGCGAATGTTAAAACTGCACTTGTG
>JAUHYX010000005.1 GCA_030426285.1 bacterium | reverse complement strand
CAACTTCAACCACTGTTGTTGCTACTAACACTTGATACTCATGCTGCTTAAAGGCCTGCATTTGCTGTTCCTTTTCCTGCCACGTCATTTGTCCGTGCAACAAACCGATGCGACATTCTGGAAACACCTCTTTGCTCAGGTATTCGTGATGTTCTACGGCAGACTTTAGGTCCAGCTTCTCACTTTCTTCAACCAGTGGATACACGATATAGGCTTGCCTGCCAGAGCTGATTTCTTTTCGTATAAAGTCGAACACCTGCTGTGCCTGACTCTCATATACAACTGTTGTTGTGATTGGCTTTCGGTTACTCGGAAGTTCGTCTATAACCGACAGATTGAGGTCGCCGTAAAGAGTCATTGACAATGTTCGCGGTATTGGCGTGGCTGTCATGACCAATACATGCGGAGACAAATTGTCAAGTGACCGTTCCGCCAACAAACGCAATTCCGCCCGCTGTTTCACGCCGAAGCGATGCTGCTCATCTATAACAACCAAACCGAGTTTGTTGTACTTCACATGTTCCTGAAAGAGTGCATGTGTGCCGGTTACAATATGCACTACCCCACTGGCAATGTCTGCCAATATTGCTCTACGCTCGGCCGCTTTTAAACCGCCGCCCAAATATCCTACGCGAATAGGAGTTCCTTGCAAAAGCTTACTCATACTTTGACAGTGTTGCTCTGCAAGGATTTCAGTTGGAGCCATAATTGCCGCCTGACAGGAATTGTCAACCGCCATAAGCATACTCAGCAATGCAACGATAGTTTTGCCAGAGCCTACATCACCCTGGAGAAGTCGATTCATGGGCGTGCTTGCACAGACATCTGCGTAAATCTCATTGAGAACGCGAGTTTGTGCGCGGGTAAGCTCGAATCCGAGAGACTCAACGACCTGTCGTGCGTGCGTGCTTCGTTTTGACAGGGTTGGAGCACTAAGTGTGTGTTTGCGTTGCTGCTGCCTTCCCACCATCATAAGCTCAAAGTACATGAGTTCTTCAAACTTGAGAGTGCGCTGTGCTTCAGCCAACGCTTGCTCACTGCTGGGAAAATGCAGATTATACAAGGCAGCGTGTTTTGAGGACAACGCATAGTCCAACACAATCTGCTCCGGTATATGCGAGACCTGCTCTGGAATGCTCTCAAAGGCCTGTTCAACAATATTGCGCATGACACGCGCTGTGATCCCCGCGCTGCGCAGTGTTTGGCTCAGCGTGTATCTGGGTAAGATTTTTCCTGCCTCAAACTCGGCGGAATCGTCTTCATCGAGTTGTTCTATTTCAGGATGCGTGATCGTGAGGTTGCGTTGCTTATTGAGTTCAAATGTCCCCGAAATCGCGAGCATCGTACTGCGCGACAGCATACGCTCGAAATAGTCGATGTGTGCAAAAAAAAGCAACTCAACCCGATAGTTGCTCCCGTCGTCAAAATCAGCAATGAGCATTTTTCGGTTGCCGCGCAGCCTGCGAGTGTAGAGGCGAGAAATCTGCCCTACAAGTGTATGTTCTCCTTTGAACTCTGGTGCCGTCTCCGCAAAAAGACCGCCTTCCAACGCTCCGACCATTTGGGAATGGAGTTGTCGAGCATTGAGAGAAGAATCACGCAGCAAGTATCCGCGCGGAATCATGTATACGACATCTTCTAGTGAGAGAATGCCTTCTTCGGCAAAGGCGCGTGCACGAGCAGGACCTACACCCTTTGTGTATTGTAGGTCATGTATGTTGTTGTCTTCATGCATACTTCCACTATTTCAACCAACTTTTTGGATTTGTGTGGTCGCGTCCCTTCCATACTTCGAAGTGCAGATACTCCCCTTCCACACTCTGCCCAGACAATCCAATGACACTTCCGGCATTTAAACGCTCACCCTTCGTAACTTGAATTGAGCCTAAATTTGCATAAATAGTTCGAAATGAATTGCCGTGGTCAACAATCACAAACGAACCGTACCCCGGCAAGAAATGAATCAACGACACTCGTCCAGCAGCAACAGCTCGTACTGAGCTGCCCTTTGCAACTTGTATATCAATACCCAAGTTCTCGGTTTCAGTACCCGTGTTGCGATTGCGTTGTTTGCCATACGTGTGCAGCAGCTTTTTGCTATTTACTGGCCAAGCGAGCGAGTTCTGCTTAAAAGCGCTGGATGTGGTTCCTGCAACAGGGGCACCGGTCACGCCACCACCGCGACTGCGTTTTGCCTCCTCTGCGATCAACAAGCGCACAATGCCTTGTAGTTTCTTGGCACTGGCCTGCTTTTTGTCGATTTCGGATTGGAGCTGTCGCTTGTCTCCCTTAATGGATTTGATGGCTTTCTCTTGCTGGCTAATACTGCTTTGCAACTGCTCTTTGCGCTGTTGTTCTTCTAACAAGTTGCGCTCATTGTGACTGAGCAGCTGCAACAGGTTTTCTTTCTCGCAGTCTAGCGAGTCGCGCAATACCACCAAGTCTTTGGCTTTGCGACTAGCCAGTGACGTGACATCATTTAGGTAGTGCGTCATTCTATCTTGATCTGAGTACGATTCATCCGTTACCAAGAGCTCCTCATCCGTGGCTGTACCGGCTTTGTGGACTGCCTCAACAAGGTCCGCATATTCTTTGCGCAGCATAGTGATTCTGCGCTCTAGATCTGTGATGATCATTTCTGTTATGATGATGCTGTCCTGAATCCTACTTGTTTCCCTACCGAGCAACACAAGATAAGATTCCAACTCTGAGCTCTGTTTCTGCCACAAAGACAGGGCACGATTGCGTTTGCGCTCTTCTGCCGTCATGTTCGCGAGTTTTCTCTTGTCGCGCGTAATTGATGAATTCAGTCGCTGCAATCGCTGTTGCTCAGCTTTGATTTTGGCATCGTCTGCGCGCAGTGTAGCTGCACCCCCGAACGACAGACTAGGCTGCATGAGCAGCAACAGCATCGCTATGATCCATACATTGCGCATGCAACCTCTAGAATTCCTCAGTGCGCACTCTGGAGATATCGGCTCCGAGTTTGCGAAGTTTTTGTTCTATGGCTTCATATCCGCGATCGATGTGATATATCCGCAAAATCTCCGTGCTGCCCTTCGCGACCAACGCAGCTAAAATCAAGGATGCGCTTGCTCTCAAGTCGGTTGACATCACACTTGCACCGCTGAGTTCTGCTCCTCCGCGAATATGTGCAGTATTATCTGTCACTTCAATATCAGCGCCAAGCCTATTGAGCTCAGGGACATGTTTAAATCTATCGTGATACACGGTATCCGTAACAGTTGCCGAACCCTGAGCAACAAGCATGCATGCCGTCCACTGCGCTTGCAAATCTGTAGGAAATCCGGGGTATACGGCGGTAGTAATATCTTGCGCGGACAGACCTGCTGGCGTTGAAACGCGAATTGTACTGCCATTGATATCAAACTCAACTCCCGCCTCTTCTAGTTTGGCAATAACAGCAGTGAGGTGATATGGATTACAGTTTTGCAACGTAACATCCCCGCCTGTCATTGCTGCAGCCATCAAGAATGTGCCAGCTTCAATGCGATCGGGAATTGTCTCTACATCACAAGCATGCAACTCATCTTTTCCTTGCACGCGCAACGTTGTTGTTCCAATCCCTTCAATTTCTGCACCCATTGAAACCAACATGCGCGCTAGGGCTGTGACCTCTGGTTCAGTTGCAGCATTTGTGATGAGAGACTCACCACGTGCCAGAACCGCTCCAAACAAAATATTGACAGTTGCGCCAACACTTGAAATATCGAAATGTACATGATCGCCGCGCAGACGATCTGTTTCCGCCAGCACATACCCACTGTCTAATTCAATTGTAGCTCCGAGTTTCTTGAGTCCCTTTATGTGCAAGTCTACAGGGCGAGGTCCCCAAGCACACCCTCCTGGAAGAGAAACCTTGGCTTTTCCATAACGAGCAAGGAGTGGTCCCAACACATAGAATGAAGCGCGCATTTTCTTGACATGCTCATACGGTGCTTCCAAACTCGTGACATTTGAGGAGTCTACAAACAATGTACTGTCGTTCAATTCACAATGAACGCCGAGAGACGACATAAGGCGCGACATTGTCCACACATCGCGCAAATTGGGAGTATTTGAAAGGTTATACACGCCCGGAGCGAGTAGCGTTGCAGGGATAAGTGCTAGCGAGGCATTTTTCGCACCTGAAACATCAATAGTGCCTTGTAGAGGTTTTCCACCTCTGACAATAAATTTTTCCATAATGTACTGCGGTTGGTTGAGTTGTATGCTGCTTCACAAAACTACGGCAAATTGATTCAAACACAAATGCCATGTCTCGTAGTTCTGTCAATAGAAGTACGTGACGTGGATTTCCTTTGACTGGTTGCATTTCTTGACTAACTTCAGATGTGAAAAAATCGGGACTACATATTGCATTTGCACTTGTTGCTGGCATGTGCTGCGTGGTAGGAGCGCATTGGCCCGATACCAGTGTCGCCCAAGAAGTACGCCCAATTACTGAGCCACGCGCCGATTTTGTGCATTCTTCACTGCAAGAAGTTACCGACACTGTGTTTGTATTGGGCGATCAGTTTGTGATTGTCGATCTAGACAAGCAGTGGATGCATCTCATAAGGCGTCATGACAGCACGATTTCATACCCGATTTCTTCGGGTAATCCGCGCATTGACGACGGTATGCATACACCGCGCGGACTCTACACAGTGCAAACCAAAAACCCATTGGGAATCAGTAGGCAGTACGACAATGCCCGTTTGTGGCATTGGATCGGCTTTAATGGAAACATTGGGTTTCACGGGCTTGACGGGCGCGGCTACTACCGCTATTTGGGTAAAAAGGCTTCGTCGCATGGTTGCTTACGCATGGCAAGAGAAGATATAAAAGTGCTGTATCCATTGATTCCATTTGGCACGCCTGTGTTGGTTTCCAACGAGCGTCCTGTTATCAATTTAGCATTCGCAGATTCGGCTGATAATACGCAGGAGTATGTTGTACTCGACACGTTAACGACAGAATTGCAGGCGGAGTTCAAGCGAATTATCACAATGGCACATGACGGTAAAAAGATTCGTCTTGGGAAACGATATGCAATGTCCGGATCTGTGCGCTGGCGGCGCAAGAGCTTACCTATTGGTGTTGTACAAGCCCCGCTTGGTAGTCAGCGTTTTCTCAACGAGTTTTAGTTGCTGCCCAACTCTACTTCATAGTGCTCGGCATATTTGAGAATGCCCTTGAGCATGCCCTGAACTGTTTCTCGCTGCCCCTGTTCCGAAGTAATATATTGTTCGTCGTTCGAGTTTGAAAGAAAGGCAGCTTCAAACAAGACATTTGGCATCGAAGCTCCGACAAGCACTAAGAATCCTGCTTGTTTTACTCCGCGATTGTGCAGTTTTGATTTTTTTGATACCTCACCCTGCAACATCTCTGCAAACTTCTCACTGAATTTTACAAAGGCGCGTTGTGCCATCTCAACGACGATCCATTCTTCATTTGTCAGCTCTTTGTATTTCGAAGGGTCTTCTTCAAACCGGATTGAAGCATTTTCTCTGCGCGCAATTTCTGCCGCATCATCATTGCGGCCCGGTCGCAGTATAAATGTCTCAAATCCACGCGCAGTTCGCGAGCTTCCAGCAACGGCGTTGAGGTGCATAGAAATAAACAATTTTCCATTGTTTTCATTGGCTATTTGTCCGCGACGGTATAATGGAATAAACGTATCGTCATCACGAGTTAACACCACTTTTGTGTTCGGCATGGCTTTGCGTATTTCTTCAGCGAGCTTCAACGACAACTGCAGTGCGATATCTTTTTCACGCGTACCGTTTTTGCTCACCGCTCCTGGGTCTTTGCCACCGTGGCCTGGATCAATCACAATAACATCTAGGGCCCAATCCTTTGAGGCATTTGCTAGACTTGTATTTGTGCGAGGAGCTCCCTCTAAATACACAACGAACTCTAAGCCATCTACGCCATTGCGCCTGTAATCGCAGTCTTTGATCTGAGCATCAAACCTCAAGCGAAACAGCTGAATGTTGCGAATGTGTTCCGCAACAACAGCAACACCATCGTACTCCGCCTTCATTTCAACGCTGTTTGTAACATCTGGAATTCGCAATACTACCCTAGTTCCATCGATCTCAGGTTTTTGATATCCTGACGGCAGTGGACCGTTGCATCCAATGCTTATGCGAACTCTCCTACCATCAAGAGTGTCTACTGCAAACGATGTAACCCGCACATTCGGTTCCAACAACTCCATTGAGACAAAGCCTGCAATGAATGCAGATTGTGGTGCATTCTGAATATGATACGACGAGCCATTTGTATTGGTATCGTTCAAGTTCCGCTGCAAATCTCTTGGCAATACATAGCGTCCGCGGCTAAATGGTTCGGGCGCTTGTTCTCGCAAAGGTCTTGCTTGTTGCTGTTGTGGCGAAACTTGTTCATCCTGTGGCAACATCGATCGGTCAACCTCACGCACACCAGGGCGTCTCAGCTGTTCCGGCAATGTATACCGTTCGCCATAAGGACCAAACACGCCACCTGTGGTTCTGTTGTCCCTAGCAGTACCTCGTCTGAGAATTCCAGCCTCTTGCAATTCATTTGTTGCATCCGTATCTGCTAGCGCAGCACCCACCAACGGCGAGGTTGCATGAGCTACAATTGGTGAGTCTTTATCATTTGGCTCCACGCCACTCTCGGTGTCCTTGGTCGCACCTGTGATAATCATTTGGCTGTCTGAAGGTGTGCGTTCGAGGTTATCAGTTCCCTGCCCACTAATTTGCAAGCCGCGCGAGGTCACAGACTCTGTGAACATTCCTGCAAATTGCAAAACATAACGAATGTCTTTCCACGGCAGGACGAGCTCATTGTTGCGCAACAGTACCGGCAGTGGCAGTTGGCTTATTGCTTTGCCATTTGCCGTTTCGGTTTGCACCAAAAAGCTGTCGCGAAAAAACTTGATATCTCCGCGTCCTGTTGCAATAACTGAAGCCCCTTTGGTATCGCGGTCCAGTGACCCTGCGAGCATTTTAGAAAGTGCGACTTCAGATATATATGAGCGTCCGTTGACAGTTGTTAAAGGAACCGACATGCGCTTATTGTTAGGTGTTATGACCCACGTAGACTGTTGTGCCAACGTTTCTGCACACGTAACAAGCACAAGTAGTACTGTTATTCCCAAAAGAGTGACGTGTCGCATCTTCAATCCAACCATCCTTTTTTCTTGAAAAACAACAACATGCCTCCAGCCACAGTAATCATCAACGTCCAAACTGCATAATAACCTATTTCGGTGTGTAGTTCGGGCATATGATCAAAATTCATCCCGTAGATTCCGGTAATCAGAGTCAATGGAAGAAAAATTGTAGAAATCACCGTCAGAACTTTCATGACCTCTCCCATGCGATTATTGGAAACGCTTAGGTATGCATCGAGCAAGCCATTTACGAGATCGCGGTATGTTTCGGTTAGGTCCACAATTCGAACCAAGTGATCATATACATTCCGGTAATAAAACGCTTCGTCAGAAGCAATCAAGGTAAATTCGCCGCGCGACAATCTATTTAAGATCTCGCGTTGATATGTAGTAATGCGCTTCAGGCGTTGTATTCCTTTCTTAAGACTGAGAATCCGCGAAAGCAGCGAAGACTGTGAGTTCTCAAAAACTTCAAATTCAGTCCGCTCAACCAGGTCGTCAAAATAGTCCATCACTGGTGCATAATTGTCCACTATCTGGTCAATTATCACATGAAACACATAGTCAGGACCCCGCCGTAGTGCTTGCGGGTTTTTCAGACACATTGTTCGAGCATATTCAACTGAAGGAGAACGCTCATAGTGATGGGTGATCAGGAAATTTTTACCGAGAAAAGTATTTATCTGACGGGTTGGGAATTTCACTTTGAACAGCTTTTCATATTCTTCAGCAGCGGCGTTGGGATTGTATGAATACGACTCTATCGGCATGTCTAGTGGGTTGAAGATAACGAACAAGTAATCTCCGTATTCTTCGACCTTGGGGTAGTGATCACCCTCATCTGGTTCAAGGCGTTCGCGTTGACAATCTTCAACCGAAAGTGGGTGAAACAAGAACAGATGAATCAGAACAGTTTCTTCCTCTTCTTCTGTCGGGTTGTCCATATCAACCCACACCATTGTATCCTGAAAATCGCTTGAAGCGCGCAGCTTGAACAGCTCCGGGAGATCTATCTCTCGTACTTGGTCACCATGCTGTATAAGAATGCGAATCATCGAACACCGCTATTGTCAGAAAAGATGTATTTGGTCAGTCCATTCAGGAATTGACTTCTCAGTTTCGTCACGTGAAAATGGCCTATCACCGCGCTCTCGTTGCCATTCGCGCTCTGCTATCAACATCCCGCGCGATTGCAATGCAATCTCCACTTCTTGCACGGTAGGGGGAACAAAAACCGAGCCAGAGTCAACTGAGGCATGGTCCTCTGGTCGCAATACGTCAAAATCCTGCAACCCCTCGTCTAGGAGCAAACTCCAGTCACTCATTCCAGGAACTTGTACAGACACGGTAGTTTCCGGGACTGCAGTTTCACATAGGCGCAAACAATTGCCAATGGCTTCTGGTGTGAGCTGATACGAAGGTTGCCAGGACACTCCACCCGAGATATACGGTCGCAATGCGATACTCACAATATCGAGATGCGTTGGCTTGATGTTACTCAGGCGGCGAATCAAGGCCCGGCGTTGCTCAGTCGTCTCCCCAGCACCTATCAGTACAACAAGGGATACCGAACATCGTAGTGCTGCAAGTTGCGTGAGCACAAGCTCAACATCTTCAATAGACTTTCCGGGCATGTCCTGCGTGGCAAACACATCCACATGAAGTCGAAAAAAACCGACATGAGGCGCAAGATACCGCAGATGGCTAGCTGGCACACTCGTTGCCGAAAGAACAGGAGCAGCACCTTTCTCTTTCACGGCCTCACAAGCCTGAATCAGGCGATCAACATGAGTCCGCAACCATGGATTTGATCGTTGCATGTTGCCAGTAAGTATCTCAACCACAGATGTATTGTGGGTAATGCGCGGCAACGATGCATCTCGCAATGCGCCTTTCCACATACCCTTAGGGTCGCGAAAGGAACAAAAGGAACAATCGTAATCGCACGACCTGTCGAGCAACCACGTTGTACCTGCAACATATGTAGCGGTTCCCGTTATTGGCATCATTCGATTGATCTACACACGACAACACACACTCAAGCGTCTGAGTGAATTGTTGTAAAAAAAGAGACTGGTTAAAGGAATTCCATTTGTACTGCCATGAAAAATAAGAAAAAGCGACAACAATTAGAGCTACAGATTGAGTCAATCGGGTTTGAAGGCAAGTCAATTGCTCGACACGACGGAAAGGTGTACTTCGTGGAGGGTGGAATTCCCGGAGATACAGTTGTTGCTGAGACGCGCAGAAAGCGACGCAGATACACCGAGGCTGTAATTCACGAATTGATTGAGCCTTCTGAAGCTAGGGTTGAGCCTGTGTGCTCACATTTTGGGACATGCGGGGGATGCAAATGGCAGCATCTGCGTTACGAAGACCAGTTGAGGTGGAAAACTCAAAATGTACGCGATGCATTTGAGCGCTTGGGGGGTATTGAGCCGCAAGAATTGCGGGAGACAATTGGCTGCTCTTCGCAGTACAACTATCGCAACAAGATGGAATTTACGTTTGGTGATAAGCGCTGGTTAACAGAGCAAGAAATTCAATCAGATGAAGAGATCGAGCGCGACTTTGCACTTGGCATGCATATACCTGGAAGATTCGACCGAATTTTGGATTTGCGCGAGTGTCACTTGCTGCACAAAGACACCATGCCAATATTGGAACTCTTGAGATCCAAAGCACTGGAGTTGGGGCTGCGTCCTTTCACCACAAAGACACACACCGGCTTCTTGAGAAACATTGTGTTCCGCACCTCGCGTACCGGAGAAATGATGTGTATTCTTATAACAACATCACCGCAAAACGACGATCAACGGCAATACATTGAATATGCACACACTGTGTGCATTGAAAACGGCGGCACGACATTCATGCATGCCATTTCCAATAGCAAGTCGTCGGTAGCACAAGGTGAAATTGTCTTTACCGATGGATCGAAGACTATCAAAGAAACGCTGTGTAATGTAGATTTTACGATTTCACCGTTCTCATTTTTCCAGACCAATCCGGCGCAGGCAGAAGTACTGTTTTCGACAGCTTTAGATTTGGCAAATCTACAACGCGAACACATTGTTTGGGATTTGTATTGCGGTGCTGGCACGATTACTCTGATAGCCGCGCAAAGAGTTGACAAAATTTTTGGTATCGAAATAAGCGCCTCCTCAATTCGCGATGCACATGAGAATGCCAAGGTCAACAATGTAGACAATGCTGAATTTTTCGAAGCTGACATGCGACATGCAGCCAAGGGAGAATTGCTCAAAGATTTGCCTGCACCAGATGTCATCATAGTTGATCCACCTCGAGCAGGAATGCATCCTGATGTCACTGAAAAGCTCCTAGAGATCGGTGCAAAAAAAATCATCTACATCAGTTGCAATCCAGCCACACAAGCAAGAGATTGTGCTGTTCTGCATAGAGACTACGACGTAGAGCTAGTGCAACCGGTTGATATGTTTCCCAATACATGGCATATCGAATCAATTGCACTGCTCAAACGCCGCGAGACTCTCTAATTCGCTCCGAGACCTATTGCTTTACAAATACGATCGGCTGTATTGCTTTGGTTGATGAATTCCTAGGTACCAGTGCATACACACCTTGTTGTAGGTGCTCGATGTTGCAAGGAACTTGGACATCTCTTATCACTATGCTCCCAGATTCAACGTGAACAATGTTGTATCTAGTAGAGTGTACTATGTCCGTAGCGTTCTCTTGCGCAAAGTTAAGCACATTCTCTACCGGATGAGGCGAAACTAATTGCGTCGCAAGTTCTATCTCAACGGGTGTATTTGAGGATAGCTTCTCAATCTTAAAGTACCTGCTATTGCCCATGACATTGTATTGGATCGAATCCAGTATTTGAAATAGACAATTACGTGTGACCAAGTCATCCGGGATTGTCCATGCAAACTTCGAATCTTCATACTTCGCCCATCCGACTTCAATAAATCCTCCGCCGTCGAGATTCATGATGCGTAAATAGCACCTTCCGTGCATGTTCCACGCGTCCCACCTGAACTCAATGTCAGTTCCAGTATAGTATGTGGGTTTACTTGGGTTAAGAATATCAACTGCCTGAGCTTTTCCCACTACCGACATAGCAACGCAAGCCAGTATGCACACAGAAAATTTCCGGTACACTACACCAATGTTTAGGCCTGAGAGCCATTTGAGGTTTTTAATTATCCATGTCATGTCAATCCTCCATTCTGAGTTTAAATTCTACATCGTGTTTGAGATCCAGGCTCTTCACCCACTGCTGTTGATGCCCCCATGATGGGTGTGTGCCCCACCAAGAATCTTTTCCGTATGCCCAGGCTCTATCGCCCATTAGTTCTGGACACCATCCCATGAGAATCTGGTAGAATCCTTCGAAGACAAGAAGTATAACAACAGTAGCCACAAACAGGGCAATTGCCTCAAACAAGTCCAATGTACTTGCTTCATTCTTTATCTCGATCAGCAGGCTATCTAGCTTAACATTCTCCATCAAATAACGGGCTTCAAAGGGGCCATTGAGCTCGTCATACATCACCCCGTTGTAAAAGTCTTCGGCGGCTTCAATGAATCCAACAGAGTCGCATTGAGAATCGAGATTATCATAGTCTAGCCCGAGCACATGCAAGAAGGCTAAGTCACTCTTGTCGAGTTTTGCTGTGGAAAGCACAGTTTCATCATAACTAGCAATCGGGTAGTCGTCTTTGTCTAGCTCGTCGTAACAATGATGTGGAAGTTTGCCGATGTTGTCAATCTTCAGGGACTCGTCGTCCCAATTACCTTCGAGTGCGTATTCCGCTATATCGGCTGCATTTACAATAGAGGCTTTATAGAAATGCATGAGTTCAACATCCCCATCATACGAATGTTCCAGTACGCGTGCGCCCTTGAATACAATGTCCAACCCCGGCATTTCCGTTTCGCCTTGAACGATTACTGTTTCATCAATTGATTCTACAGAACCATCTGTGTGTGTAGTTGAAACTTCTCGAATCAGTGCACGAAAACGTTCGCCCTTCGGAATACCTGTTGGAAGTCCATCAACAGTTGATTCCCGTTTCACCAAAGGTAGAGTGAGCATGTTTTCATGCACCATCACAGTACTCTCGTCTGTGAAAACATAAGATTCTAGTTGTCCTAGCTCGTATCTGTCAACGTCCATACGCTGTGAAACTTCATCTACAATCACACCTCCATGTAGAACACTGTGTGCATCGGGAGCGTGGCTAAACTTGAGGAACATGTATGTACCCATACCATAGTCTGCTATCGGCATTACTTCAATATCTTCGATTGGGTCTTGGGTAAGATCTCGGATATCGAACCAGTCAATTTCCTCGCGTTGATCCTCTCTGTGAAATCCGACTTCAATGAGGTGAAACTTCTCTTCGAAAACAGCTTGAATACTGGTGTGGTGTTTCACTTGAAATTCAAATGAAACAACATCGGGCTGTTCTGGCGGAGTACTGACATAAGGATGTGTGAAGCCAGGCGCATATTGCCAGTGTACAAAGTCGACGTAGTCGGTACTTGCATCGGCTACATAATACTCTACACGCAGTGTGCTACTTGGAGCCACATAAAAAGTCTGCTCTGCTCCCTTCGATGTGCTCGTAATGAGATTTTCTCCGTCTGTACACTGCTCGTACACAAGCACTTGAAAGTCGTTTTGCAGTCCTGGTTTCGATGCTCCCTGCCGGTGCACAATTGCTGAGACATCTACTCTCACATTCTCTCGCGGGATGGCTACGATTTCAATATTCTTTTGGGTGGCGCAGTGTCCGGGACGCAATTTCGTAGAAACAGAGACGCTGGGTGGGTCGAAGTCAATCCAGTGTCCATTCACCCGGTAGCCCACGATGAGGTAATCGTCGCGATACTCTGGGATGATTTCAGCTGTTATTCCAACCAGATCATTTGTAGGGTATGTGTGACAACCCACTAGATTGGTTTCTACAATGTCAGTTGGCATTTCGAGTCCAGAAATCACACAGTTCTTGAGAAAGTTGTCCAAGACAATAGACTCGATGCAAAAGGAATATTCATCACAGGGTGGTACAACCTCAATATCAGGGTGGAGCTGAAGGTGGCCTCCAATCTTTGCTAGATGTGCCAATTGTGCTTTTTCTGTCACAATTGCTTCAGGAAGAGGCCCCCACTCTTCAACCACATCCCAACCATTGAATTTGTATCCATTTGTTGCGGCAGCAGCAATCACGAGTGGCGAATCCGAATACGTGTACTCTCCGGATCCTCCAATGAGCTCACCAGATTGGGTAAGCACTTGAATATTCAATTGTGGTATGTCCGGAACGACAACAGTGGTCGTCTGTTGCGGAACATACAGCACTTCACATTCAGTTACATCTATTGCAGGACAGCCTGCATTCAGAACTACGGAGGTTTCTTGTAATTCATACTGGTATGGACTCGTTAGAATTTCAGACTTCGCTATCCTGTGACCTGGTTTTGCTAGTGAAATTTGTGCTGAGTCAGTCTGCTTGAAATACAATGTATCTGGCTTTTCGTGCCGCAGTGCTCCATCCTGTTGTTGCACGATCGGATGTACAATCAACATCCCTTGCTCCGGTACAAAATATTGTAAAGCAAAATTGTGATTCTGCAATGAGGAGTATACATCCGGGTCTAGGGTGATTGTGAATGAAACGCCTGGAGCAAGTCCACCAAGTTGTACATCTACAGACCGTATAGATTCCACGATATCTACACTCTCTACATACACATGATTCGTACCACCATTGTCCTGGGTAATCACTATGCCGTGATCCAGATTAGTGCCCATGGTCACTAGATCATTGGAGTTGCTAAACTGTATGGACACGGTTTCGTTGCAATACAGAGGGCCAGATGTGGGGAACACACTCGCGATATGAGACACCGGGTCATGAGCTCGTATGGACCATGATTGCTGGTCTGTGTACGCTGTGTATTCTGTGCCGGTTGAGTCTACGGTGTCAAACGGAATTCCAAATGTAAGGGCAGTGAACATTCTGCCGCGATCGAGACCTCGGAAGGAAACGACGAGTGTATCTTCTGAGCGAACACTACACTCATATGGACGGCTATGTCGCAGCAGCAACGAATCTCGCAAAGCAACGCTGTATACATCTTGGATGCGTTGTAGCACTTGGCTGTCTACGAAGCGCCAGGGTACAGATTTAGAGAAGGGCCACAAGGGCTCATTCTCCTTGCTGAATTCGTGAGACACAAGGTTGGGATCAAGTGGCACAGAGCTGTGGAACACAAGACTATCATGTGGCTCTAGTTCAGTTAGATTTGTTGGATACACTAATGTCAATTCACTGCCTCCGTATGCGTGGGACCACGCAGTAACAAAGACGGCCAGGAGAAGGAATGAGACTCTCATGAGACCCCCAAGATTTTTCGAACATCTCCGGCACGGCTTACTGTTCACCGGAATGTAGTTCTATCTCTTTGTAGGGATTTCCTGAAAGTGAATTGCTCCATTAGTCACTAGTGCACAATGATCACCCTCGGAATGCGAAAAACACCCTCATCGGTAACAACCTCGAACTGACAAATCACGCGTGAAACCTCAGTGCCAAGCATACTTGGCAACAACTCCACTAGGTGCTCGCCTGCTGTGAATTCAGCATCGCAAAGGTCAATCAATTTTTTGCCTTCGATGTCGTACACAGAACACTTTACACGAGCTGAACGATGTAGAGCAAATGGTATGCGCACTCTCTCTACACTTGGGTTGGGGTACGGCTGACCAACATGAATATATTGTTCGGTGCGGCGTTCGTAGTGTCCTACGCCCACTGTTCCCGCGCCGCGCACGGTGGCTTCAAAGAACGACGAGGCTGTTCCATCATTCTCTACCACCAATGTAGCAACCTGTCCGTCAACCCCATCGGCAAACACTCCATCCTGCGTAAATGACAACGGGTCAGCACCTTTGGGATACAATTCAGAGTTCGCACCATACAGTTCATTTTTGGGCGCGATAGGAAACGTAAACTGCGATGTTGCTGAGTACGAACTACTCACATACACCTGAAAATGAATGTGACAAATGCGGCCGGGATACCAACCAGGCAAAATAGTTGTGAACTGAACTTCGCCGTTCTCATCAGTGAATTGGTGTCCACGAAAACACGTGTCATTGACATCCCCAGGATTATTGCCAGTATTGTATCCAGAATACACACCATCAGCATCACAATGCCATATGTGAACCCGCACGTTTGGCATTGGGGCGCAATTGTCCTCACCAACAATCCGCATTCTCAATCTGAGTTCGAGTCCGCCGCGATCTTCACGTATATCTGAGCGCAAAAATGCACTGTTGTCAGTTAGATCTAGAGGGAATGGGCCAGCTGTTTCAGATGGGATCAACACACACTCACTCTCTTTGGCTGGTGCTGCCGACAATGTGTTGGGTAAGCGCAGGGTCGACAAAACACCAGCAGCGCTTATTGTTTTCAGAAATTGTTTGCGGTTCATACGCGTGTACTCCAAATGTTTTGGCGAAACCTACGAGAAATCTGTTCGAATTGCGGCAGTATTCGCGATCAGAAGCTCATTTTGTTAAATTTAGACCAGTAGCATTGCTTCACTTTCAATGAGAAGACGACATGTCAACAGCCCAAAAGTTTCACTTGACGGAGTTCATGAACACTCTCACAGAACGCAACCCCGGTGAGAATTTGTTCTTGCAGTCAGTTTACGAGGTAGCTGATACCATCTCAGACTACCTAAATGCTCATCCAGAGTTCATACAAGCAAAAGTCATGGAACGGCTCTCAGAGCCGGATAGAGCAATTTCGTTTCGCGTAGTGTGGACCGACGACCGTGGTGAAGTTCATGTAAACAAGGGCTATCGCGTGCAATTCAGCAATGCTATTGGCCCGTACAAAGGCGGAATTCGCTTTCACCCTAGCGTGCGCTTGGACACTCTAAAGTTCCTCGGATTTGAACAGATTTTCAAAAATGCGCTGACAACCCTGCCAATGGGTGGTGGAAAGGGTGGCTCTGATTTTAACCCGAAAGGAAAGTCAGATGACGAAGTTATGCGTTTTTGCCAGGCATTTATGACAGAACTCTTTAGGCACATTGGGCCCAACACCGACGTTCCTGCTGGCGATATTGGAGTTGGCGGACGTGAAGTTGGATATTTGTTTGGTCAGTACAAACGATTGGCGAATGAGTTTACAGGTACGCTAACCGGCAAGGGAATTACCTTTGGTGGATCGTTGATACGCCCCGAAGCAACAGGATATGGCTGCGTGTACATGGTTGAAAACATGTTGAAGCACAATGGCCATCACATCGACGGCAAATCTTGTTTGGTTAGTGGTTCGGGGAATGTTGCTCAATACACTGTCGAAAAGCTTCTTGATCTCGGTGGCACGGTACTCACATTGTCAGATTCTGGTGGCACTGTGTTTGACAAAAATGGAGTGAACCGCGAAAAATTGGAATGGGTCAAGGACCTAAAGAACAACCGCCGCGGACGCATTTCGGAATACGCGAGTGAATTTGGCTGTGAGTATCTAGATGGAAAACGACCTTGGGACATCAAGGCCGATTTGGCATTCCCTTGTGCGACCCAAAATGAAATCGAAGAGAGCGATGCAGTCGCACTTGTAAAAAATGGCGTGAAGGCAGTCGGTGAAGGCGCGAACATGCCCACGAATCTCGAGGGCATCAAAGTGTTTCAGGGAGCGAATGTTCTGTTTGCACCGGCCAAGGCCGCCAATGCAGGTGGTGTAGCAACCTCTGGCCTAGAGATGTCTCAGAACAGTCTTCGACTGTCGTGGACACGTGAAGAGGTGGATGCAAGACTACAGGACATTATGTCGAACATTCACGATCAATGCGTAGAATATGGCTCTACAAATGGCCATGTAGACTATGTTCGCGGAGCTAATGTCGCCGGATTTGCAAAGGTCGCCGAAGCCATGCTACAACAGGGTATCTACTAACACTTGTACTGCACACAACCGCAGAATATAAACTGCGGTTGTGCAGCTGTTTCTGTTCAATTCACTTTGATTGCAACATTGGTTGGTTCGGTGAAAAAGTCGAGTGCAATCATGCCCCCTTCACGACCAACTCCACTGTGCTTAACGCCGCCAAATGGCGTGCGCAAGTCTCGTTCGAGCCAGCAATTGATCCAAACAATTCCAGCTTCGATGTTTGCTGCCATCCTGTGCGCACAATTCAAGTCTGAAGTCCACACACTCGAAGCCAATCCATACTTCGTAGAATTGGCGAGTTGTACTGCTTCTTCCTCTGTGTCAAACGCCTCAATAGTACAAACAGGACCAAATATCTCTTCTTGATTGGTGCGACAAGTTGCAGTGAGGCCTTCTATGACGGTTGGCTCTATGAAATAGCCTTCCTTGCACCTACCAGAAACTCGCGCGCGTTTTCCACCAGTGAGAACTGTTCCTCCTTCTTCTTGAGCGAGTTCGATATAGGACAATACCTTTTCCATGTGACTCTCACTTACCACAGCACCTTGCTTTGTTTTTGGCTTAAGCGGATCTCCACATGTCAATGTCTGTACTTTTTCCACAAAGGCATCCCGAAATTGTTCGTAGATCCCGCGTTGCACATAGATGCGCGAGCCGCACAAACAGATTTGTCCCTGATTGGCAAATGCAGCGCGAACCACACCTCGAACGGTTGTCTCAAAGTCGCAATCATCAAACACAATGGTTGGATTCTTGCCGCCCAATTCAAGCGACAGCTTCTTAAACATTGGCGCTGCTGTGCGAGCAATCCACTCTCCGGTAGCGGTTCCACCTGTGAACGAAATTGCCGGAATGTCTTTGTGTTCGATAATTGGCGCACCGGCACCGGGACCATTTCCGTGTATGATATTAACAACACCGTCAGGGAAGCCAGCCTTTTTGAGGAGTCGGCACAACAAGTAGGCAGTCAGCGGTGTTACCTCAGAAGGTTTTGCGATCACGCAGCACCCAGCGGCCAATGCCGGAGCAATTTTCCAAGAGAACAGATACAGTGGCAAATTCCACGGCGAGATACACCCGGCAATACCGACTGGTTTTCGCAATGTATAGTTCAACACATCTCCTTGCACCGAAGACTCAGAACCAAATTGCGCAGCTGCTGTGGCATAAAATCTGAAGTTTCTTGCGGCACGTGGAATATCAACGGCTTTTGAAAGCCACAAAGGTTTACCATTGTCGCGAGACTCTGCAAGCGCAAACTCGTCGAGGTTGTCCTCAATCAAGTCGGCCAAGCGGTTGAGTATTGCTGCTCGCTGTTCCGGCTCGGTTGCGCCCCATGCCTTTTTCGCGGCACTAGCAGCGTCTACGGCCTTCTGAACATCGCGTTCATCGGAATCTGGAATTAGCGAATACACTCTTCCAGTAGCTGGTTCAACATTTTCCAAGTATTTGCGACTTGCTGGTGCGCAAAACTTACCATTGATATAGTTGCGAAGTTTTTCCACTACTCAATCCAAGTTGGTAACAATGAAAACATCAGAATCACGACACTCTACAAACACGCGGTACGGCCGCCATCAACCGGTACATTTACACCATTGATATAAGACGCGAAATCAGATGCCAGGAATGTCATCACATATGCGAGCTCTTCTGGTTTGCCAAAACGTGCGGCCGGGATGGCTGACAGCAGCGAGGCTTCGACTTCTTCACGCGATTTCCCGGTTGTAGCCATCTTCTTCTCAACAATTTGATCCAACCTTGCTGTTGCCGTTGCGCCCGGCAACACATTGTTCACGGTAATGCCAAACTTGCCAACTTCACCTGCAAGTGTTTTTGCCCAGTTTGCTACTGCACCGCGGACAGTATTAGAGACACCGAGTCCTGGAATCGGCTGTTTTACCGATGTTGAGATGACATTCAGAATGCGACCGAACTTGCGTTTTTGCATTCCCGGTAACACCGATTGCACGAGTGCTTGGTTCCCCAACAGATGTCGCTGAAACGTGCGCAAAAATTCATCGTCCCCTGCTTCAGCTATCGGGCCTCCAGGAGGTCCCCCAGTGTTGTTCACAAGGATATCAATATCGTGCATCCCTCTTGTTTCCAACACCGATCGCAGCTGCGTCACATCGTCAAAATCTGCGACGAGAACTTCGTGGTGTTGTATTGCCGGTGTGCGAAGCTCACTTCGGCGCTTCTCCAAGACGTCTTTGTTGCGGGCGAGCAACACAATTGTTGCGCCAGCTTCTGCCATGCACTGAGCCGTAGCCCAACCAATTCCTTGCGAACTACCGCATATCAGTGCTTTTTTTGAGGCCAATGAAATGTTCATGGTCGTGTTCAATTGAAGGTCGTTATTATTTCGTATTTTGTCGCGAAGATAACACTTTCATACGATTATGTCGGGAGGACTCTATGTCATTTCGGATGCCAATAAATTTCAAACAGTGGATAGACGACAACAGACACTTGCTTAAACCACCCGTTGGCAACCAAGTCGTATACGAAGACACCGAGTTCATAATCATGGTTGTTGGCGGCCCAAACAACCGCAAAGACTTCCACTACAATGAGTCTGAAGAGTTCTTTTATCAGCTCGAGGGCGACATTCATTTGAGACTGCATGTTGATGGTGAAATCAAGAAAGTTGATATCAGAGAAGGTGAAATTTTCCTCCTCCCTCCTAAAGTCCCACATTCGCCGCAACGTGGAGCAGATACAGTAGGTCTCGTAGTTGAGCGCAAGCGCCGCGAAGGCGAAAAGGACGCATTTATGTGGTTCTGTGACAACTGTTCAGGCAAGTTGTATGAAGAGTTTATGGACCTCACCGATATCGTAAAACAACTGCCGATAGTGTTTGAAAACTTCTATTCGTCAACCGAACACCGCACATGCAAATCGTGTGGCACAGTCATGACTCCACCACAGTCTTAATTCACCAAACTGAATGCTACTCTTCTTATGAAAATTGATATTCACGCACACTTGTTACCGGAATCTTGGCCAAATCTCAAAGAAAAGTATGGGTACGGCGGATTTATCTATCTCGATCATCACAAACAAGGCAGCGCGCGCATGATGCGTGACGACGGTAAGTTTTTCAGAGAAATTCAAGAAAACTGTTGGAACCCCGCTGCGATTCTACCAGAAATGGATGCGCACAATGTTGACGTTATGGTGCTTTGTACAGTACCCGTGCTGTTCAACTATTGGGCACAGCCAGAGGACGGATTGGATTGGTCGCAGTTTCTCAACAACCACTTGGCTGAAGTGATTTCCCCCTATCCAAAACGTTTTGTTGGCTTGGGCACTCTCCCGATGCAGCATCCAGAGTTTGCTGCTCAAGAACTGCGTCGCTTACGCAACGAACTCAACCTCCCCGGCGTGCAAATCGGATCAAACATCAATGACATAAACCTCGACGATCCGCAATTTGACGTCATCTGGGAAACGGCAGTAGAAACAAATGCATGTATTATGGTTCATCCGTGGAACATGATGGGCTTTGATCAGATAGAAAAGTATTGGTTGCCGTGGTTGGTAAGCATGCCAGCAGAAACGAGTCGTGCAATTTGTTCGATGATGTTTGGTGGGGTGTTCGACAGATTTCCAGACCTGCGTGTGCTTTTTGCTCACGGCGGTGGGTCGTTCCCGCATACACTTGGTCGCATCTCACACGGCTGGCATTGCAGACCAGACTTGGTCAATCTCAACAATGTCAAAGACCCGCGCGAATACGCTGGCAAATTTTGGGTAGATGGCATTACTCATGATCAAGACGCCTTGCGCTACACCATGAGTGTGGTTGGCGCCAATCGCATCGCTTACGGCACCGACTATCCGTTTCCTCTTGGCGATTTGGAACACGGCAAGTTCATAGAACAAATGGATGATCTCAGTGCTTCAACAAAAGAGCAGTTGTTTGCTGACTCGGCATTGGAATTTTTAGGACTAAAAAAAGAGATGTTTGAATAATGGAATTTCAAGCAACAGCGGAGTTTGCTACCTCACTTGACAAACAGGATCCACTGCGCGAGTTTCGCGATGAGTTTCTGATTCCACAGCACAATAGCGAACCGTGTGTGTACTTGTGCGGAAACTCACTTGGACTGCAACCAAAAGCAACAGCAGATAGTGTTATGCTTGAGCTAGAAGACTGGCACAAGTATGGCGTTGAGGGGCACATGCACTCGCGCAGACCGTGGTTTTCATACCACAAGCAACTAACTGACTCGCTGGCTCGAATCGTAGGTGCGCTACCACACGAAGTGGTTTCAATGAATGCGCTAACTGTCAACCTGCACCTCATGATGGTGACATTCTATCGGCCAACTGAGCAACGTTTTAAGATAATTTGCGAAGCCGGTGCGTTTCCGTCTGACCAATATGCACTCGAGACCCAAGTGCGCCATCACGGCTTGAATCCAGACGATGCTATCGTTGAGCTATCACCTCGAGATGGCGAACACACGCTGAGAACTGAAGATATTGTCGCCACAATTGAACAGCATGCAGACCAATTGGCATTGGTGATGATTTCTGGAGTGCAGTATTACACAGGTCAGTTTTTTGAGATTCCAGAAATCACGAAAGCTGGGCACAGAGCTGGCGCAGTGGTTGGTTGGGATTTGGCACATGCAGTTGGAAATGTAGAACTACACCTGCATGAATGGGATGTTGACTTTGCCGTATGGTGTAGCTACAAGTATTTGAATTCATCCCCGGGCGGGGTGTCAGGCGTATTCGTTCACGAACGCCATGCTCAAAACACCAGTTTGCCTCGATTCGGAGGTTGGTGGGGCAATGCAGAATCCGAACGTTTTGAAATGAAAAAGGGATTTCGCCCTGAAGCAACAGCAGAGGCTTGGCAGCTATCGAATGCCCCTGTTCTGCTCATGGCAGCTCATCGCGCCTCGCTAGATATTTTTGACAAAGTATCAATGCACGAACTCGTAGCTAAACAAAAGCAACTAACTGGTTATCTTGAATACCTCATTGAGGATCTCAATACTCGGAATGGTACGAAAGTGATAGACATCATTACTCCGCGCGACATGGCTCAGCGCGGTTGTCAATTGTCACTTGTGTTGCACGGCCATGGTAAAACATGCTTCGACTATCTGACTGAGCACGGTGTGGTAGCCGACTGGCGCGAACCAGCCGTCATTCGCATTGCACCAGTGCCACTTTACAACACCTACCATGATGTTTTCAGATTCTATAGCATTCTTAAAACATACTTGGACCTATAATATGAAGAACGCCTGCAGCATAGCACTTTTATTCCTCGGATGCATGTTGACTGCCCAAGCACAATCAGATTCAACCACATTTGAGGCTGAACCACAGTTTGTGTTTGGATTGAGCTCCGCATCTGCTTCGCTTGACGCAGATGTTGCTACCTCAGCTCTCTTGGGTTTTGAGACCGGAGTGGCAATGGACTACCAGTATTCTGAAACGACTGGTATTACCGGCGCGTTGTTGTATCGACAAGGCGGATACAGTTTAGACGCAACACAAGAAAGTGTAGAGTCTTGGGTTTTGATCAAACGCTTTGGATTTCCACTTGGCATCTACGTATCCCCTCTCGAAGCCAACAGTTTTATTGTTCGAGCCGGGATTGAACCGGGTTGGCTGCTTTCCGCCGTCAACAAGTACAAGGGTAGCAACGGCAACACAGGCGAGAGTGACATTTCTGCAACATTTCGCAGTTTTGCACTTGCCGGGACAATGAGTGTTCATGTTCGCACACATTCGTTTTTGGAAATTGGTGTAGCGTATTATCGAGACTTTTTGTCAATACGCTCAAGTGATAGAGGTGCGGCGTATTTGCAGAATATTTCACTGCAACTGCGCTTTATTCCGAATGAGTTTGACGGATAAAAGCCTCTGAACAATTGTGAAACAAACAACTACAGCAGAGTACATATGAAAAAAATCGTCATTGCAGGAGCAGGACTCGTTGGGTCAATGCAAGCAGTTCTACTCGCCAAACGCGGGTACACCGTTGAAATGTATGAACGCAGGCCGGATATGCGTACGGCACAAATTCCAGCGGGACGATCGATAAATCTTGCTTGTTCAGTTCGCGGCTGGAAAGCACTCGAAATGGCAGGCGTTGCGGATGAAGTGCGCTCAACCAGCGTTGAAATGAAAGGACGCATGATGCATGATACTGAAGGGAACACCACCTTTCAGGCATATGGCCAAGAAGGTGAGTCAATCTACAGTGTGTCGCGTGGTGGACTCAACAAAACCTTGATGACTGCCGCAGAAGCAACCGGCAATGTAACGATTCACTTTAACGAACGCTGCACTGATGTTGACTTAGATTCCCCCACATTGTCGTTCACCAACGAAGTCACACAAGAGTCTACTGTTGTTTCTGCCGACCATGTGATTGGTGCCGACGGTGCATTTTCTGCAGTGCGCGGCGCTATGATGAAAACAGACAGATTCAATTATTCGCAGTCTTACTTGTCACATGGATACAAAGAACTCTGCATCCCTGCTGCTGAAGAAGGTGGATTCCGAATTCCTGAAAATTACCTGCATATTTGGCCCCGCGGCTCGTATATGCTTATAGCTCTGCCAAATATTGACGGTAGTTTCACCTGCACGCTGTTTTTCCCATTTGAGGGAGAAGTCAGCTTTGAGAGTTTGCAGTCCGATGACGATGTAGTCAACTTCTTCAAACAACAATTCCCCGATGCACTAGAACACATGCCGACACTTTTGGAGGACTGGCACGCCAACCCAACCTCCTCTCTTGCCACAATTCGCTGTGAGCCGTGGACAAAGGAAGACAAAATAATGCTCACCGGAGATGCAGCACATGCCATCGTTCCGTTTTACGGACAGGGCATGATATCAGGGTTTGAAGACTGTTCTGTGTTTGATCGCATCCTGGATGACTGTCAAGACGACTGGAGCAAGGCAGTACCTGCTTTTGGAGCCGAGCGCAAGCCATGTGGCGACGGCATTGCCGACTTGGCGCTGTATAACTTTATTGAAATGCGCGATAGCGTGGCAAATCCACAATTCTTGTTGCGCAAGAAAATTGAGAAAAAAATACAGCGAATGTATCCTGACCAGTTCACGCCACTGTATTCATTGGTGACTTTTACACACACACCATATAACATTGCATGGCAACAGAAAGAACGTCAGGACCGACTATTTGAACACCTTTTTGCCCAGCCTGGTTTCTCTGAAAACTGGGATTCTCCGGAAGGTGAGGCCATGATCGCAAAGGCCATGGAGCAATATTAGATTTTATTGTTGGTGGCGCAGGAGACTGCAAATTCTCCTGCGCCAATTCTTCACTTCTCTCCTCCCCATTTCTGCTATTTTTTTGCTACATTCCTTGTTGCCATGGTTTATTCCATGCACAACAGTCTTTCACTTCCTCAAGGAACATTATGTCTCAACGCTTGCATACATTCGTTACAATTCTGTGCCTCATGTGCTTATCTGCCACAATCTCTAGCACAGCCTATGCTCAAGAGTGTGACTCCCGTGACTGGTACGATGAAATCATCCAACAGTTTTCAAGCAATGGCATCGATGGCACGGTATACGCTAGTCTTGTAGATGCGCATGGGAATCTCTGGGTAGCCGGGAACTTTACCTCTGCAGAGAGCACTCTTGCCTCGAACATTGCCTACTTTGACGGAACCGCGTGGCGGTCTCCAGGCAAATTCAATGCACCTGTTTATGCATTGGTAGAATACAATGGTGAAGTAGTTGCTGCAGGTGGATTTACAAGTGTTGATGGCGTTACACTCAACTTTGTGGCATCGTGGAATGGCGACAATTGGGGTCCATTCGGTGGTGGAGTTAACGATACGACTCGCGCACTACATGTGTACGGTGGAAAACTGTATGTCGGCGGTGACTTCTCAACCGCTGGGAGTATTGGTGCCACGCGCATCGCTGCATGGGATGGATCTCAATGGGCTGCTGTTGGCGCAGGCATTGAAGGAGCATCTGTTCAGTGCATGGCCGAATACAACGGTTCACTTTTTGTGGGTGGCACCTTTAGCCTTGCCGGAGGAACGGCTTCGCAGAGCATTGCGAGCTGGAATGGTGCAACGTGGAGTGCTCTCGATGAAGGCGTCACGAGTGGTGGCACAGTGTATACATTGCTGCCGCATGAATCTGGACTGTTTATCGGAGGAGCATTTACGCATATCAACAACCTTGATGGCACGCAAAATATTGCAAAGTGGAGTAGCAATGTTTGGAGTGGACTAACCGATCAATCTGGCTCTACAACCGCGATCACCTCAGTTACCGGTACAGTTCGTTCACTGGGAGTTACCCAAGACGGCAGCGGGGTGCTCAGTATTGGTGGAGACATTGTTGCCGAAGGCGGAATAGAGCAACCGCAGTATGTTGTGGAGTATCTATTCAATATTCCACAGCCAATGTTTCAGGCTCCCTCACATGCCTTTAATGGCCCCGTTTACGAGCAATCTGCATACATGACACATCGCCTCTTTGGCGGATCATTTGAGCATGATGGCAGTACGGTTGTGGCTTCTTTGGCAGTAGAATCAACAACTGGTTCGTGGAGTTCCGTATCTGGCCGCAGTAATAATGCCATTCTCGGCGTCGTAACAGATATTGTTGCTTCAGGTGACAATTCATTTGTTGTGGTTGGCGACTTTGATGTAGCTGGTGACCGTATTGCAAGCAATATTGCTATGAATGTGGATGGCGATTGGGCCGCTTTCCCCGGCGAGTTTAATGGCCGTATCAACTCCGTGGCAGCAATTGGGAGCTCTCTCCTTGTCGGCGGAGAATTCACACAAATTGACGAACTCAATACCAACTATGTTGCATACTATGATGGCAATTGGAACAGCTTGGAAGATGGGGCAAATGCTGCCGTTTTTGCTGTAGCTGGCACGTCACCTTCTAACATGTACTGCGGTGGTGATTTCACGCAAATAGGATCTACATCAGCAAACCGAATTGCGTCTTGGGATGGCTCTCAATGGAAAGCCATGGCGAGCGGTATGAATGCGAGAGTAAATGTCATTGAGATTGCACCTGACAATGATCAGTATGTGTTAGCTGGCGGAGCTTTTACACCTGCGAGTGGACTCTCTTCCCACAGCATTGCATATTGGACATCCGATAGATGGCGCTCAATTGGTTCCGGCGTTGAAGGCATCGTGTATGATCTTTCCTTTATCGGTGAAGGTATTTTTCTCATGGCTGGGGAATTTATTGATCAAGAATTAGGTGCTCAGAATTTTGCGGCTGGAAGTATGCAGAGCCTATCTATGGTTGGTGGTTACGAAGTACAAGGAATTGTATTTGCCGTTTCCGCAATTGGAGATCAGTCTATCGGGATGGCGGGAGACGTAGAATTTGTAGGAGATTGTGAAGTCTCAGGCATTGGTCTCTTGGATTCCACTGCTGCTGCTTTTGGTTCGGGAACCAATGGCAGAGTTAACACAATGGCTCGCATGGGAGACGGTTGGTTGGTAGGTGGAGAGTTCTCAGCTGCTGGTTCAGCTCCCTCAGGTAGGTTGGCGTGGATTCCAGAATGTGACGTAAATATGTTTTTGGAAGGCGAAACTCAGTTGTGCCCGGGAACAGCAACAACACTATTTGTTGAAGAAGACTTCTCCCACCCATTGGATGGTGCAACATTCGAATGGAGTACAGGAAGCACAGGCTCTTCAATCACCGTCGATACACCAGGCTCGTATTCAGTAACGGTGGTCTGGCCAGGTGGATGCCAACAAATGAGAACTGCCGAAGTCACAATGAGTGATGTTGTGACGACCGCCGTCATCAATTTAACAGACCTCTCAAACACATTTGAATATTGCTCTGGTGCTTCGATAGAACTTGGTGTTATTGGCTTTGAGTCTGTTGAGTGGTCGAATGGTATGACAGACGACGTCATTGAAGTTTCGGAACCTGGTGAATATTGGGCAACAGCGGTCGACGATCGTGGCTGCCAGGTGATAAGCGACACGATTACGGTTGTTGAGCGTCCTCTCCCAGACTTGCCAGTTATCGAAGTTGAGTTTCTCACAGCTGGAGGAGATTGGCTTAATGAAGCCTTCCGTTGTGATGTATGCGAAAACTATGAACAGGTACAGTGGTTTGTAGACGGCAAAGAGGTTGAGATCGAGAATCTCCTAGAATTAGTGTATGCCGGTGAATTGGAACTGTTTGTTGAATATGAAGTCTATGTTGTCATTACGAATGAGTACGGCTGCAGCATGACGTCTGAAGTCGTTGTTCAGGCTCTTACAGATGTCATTGACGCACAACACGGCATCGTGCTAGCCCCCCACCCTGCGCGCGACCATGTTGTTATTCAAGGTCTGAACGCAGCACCAAAGAGTCTTGTAGTGACCTCGATGTCAGGACAGAAGGTTTCCGCACCGTGGACAACTCATGGGACCGATATACAAGTTCAAACATCTTCTTTACCTGCAGGAACATATTCATTGGTTATAGAAGCTGCAGGCAAAACCCATCTGTTTACGTTTGTGAAACTGTAACGTTTGGGGTGTTTGACGGTTGTTTTGAGGTTAACACACAATAATGGAGTATACGAAACCTATATGAAAACGATGAAGTTGATGGCCGCTTTGTTTTGCGGAATACTGTTGCTTCAGGCATGTGACAGTTCCAACACTGTCACAACTGAAAATGTTGAGAGTATTGCCGGAACTGTTCATGCAAACGGGGCACCACTCGCAGATGCCACAGTCGCGGCACTGAGTGGCACCAACGTATTGGCACAAGATGTTACTGACAGCGTCGGGACATTTCTGCTCACGGGCTTTTCTGCAGTTGCAGATGGCATAACACTGCGCGTGCATCACGAAGACTTTGAAGTTCTTGAGATGTCATACAACGATTGGCAAAATCAGCCGACGAATGTAGTGAACATGCCTGCAAGTGTAGACACATGTTGCGCCTCTGTACAAGTTGTAGTACGGGATTCGAGTTCGAATGTACTTCTAGACCACGTTGATGTGTGGTTGCGCAATGGCGGTACAACCTTTGGCCGAGATACAACGGATTCCACAGGAACGGTGTTGTTTTCTGACATTTGCCATGGCGAGTATGAAGTCAGACTCGCCATAGAAGGTCGTCCAGTCATAGAATATGTGTTTGAAGTGGATTCATGTGAAGAAGCGCAGCTAGAAATTCTCATGCAGGAAGACTGCTGTGACGGTGCAGCCACATTCACAGTGCTTGACGATGAATCCGAAGAAGGTGTGGGCGGAGTACTCGTGAAGCTTTGGAACAACGGAGCTGTCGTAGCAACCAAAGAAACCAATGAAGGAGGTACGGCTACATTTCTAGAGTTGTGCCAAGGCGGTTATGGTGTTGACTTCATCAAAGAAGGTTTCGAATCCACCGAAACCACATTTGAGTTGGGATGTGGGCAAGAGAAAGACTTCACTGTGACAATGCAAAGTGCAGAACAAGATACTTGCTGCGATGGCGTGTTGTGGCTAACAGTCAAAGACACCGAAGGGACGCCGCAAGAAGAGGTTAAGGTTCGGTTGTGGCAACAGGGTTCTCTGGTTGAATACTTGTACACCAATGGAGACGGAGTAGTTGTGTTCGATGGTATTTGTGAAGGCGACTATGCCGTTGACGCCATTTGGAACAACAGTGAAGTCGGTTTTGAATTTGAAATGCCATGCAATGGTGAGGTCAGTGAAACACTAACAGTTGAGGCATCAGAAGAATGCTGCGACAATGTGCTCATCTTACATGCACTCGCACAAGAATCAGAACAACCAATTGTTGAAGCAAAGATACAAGTGTGGGACAACGGCGAAAAAGTACAGACGCTGTACACTAATTCTGATGGCTTGGTAATTATTGATGGTCTTTGTACAGGTGACTATTGGTTCGACATCATTCGCGAAGGATATGTTGCTCAAGAGTTTAGAGTCGAATTTTCCTGTACTGACACTGTGGAACTCACAAAACAATTGGCAGAATCTACAAGTGAAGAATGCTGCACGGCTGTTATGAAGCTGAAAATTCGCGATAGCGAGAGTGAAGCTTTTCTACAGGGAGCGGAAGTACGTCTAACAAGTGAAGGAGCCGTGGTTGAAACACTGGTTTCGAATGGCGATGGCTTTGTGATTTTCGACGGACTCTGCGCCCCAAGAACATATGCAATTCGCGTGGCTAAAGATGGATATGCTGTCAAAGAGTTTACGTGGACACTCGAAGAATGTAAGCAGTTTCAGGAGACTGTTTGGCTAGAATAACAACTACGAACGTTGTTTGATATTGACGGTAAACAAAAAAAGGCTATGATGAAGTACTCATCATAGCCTTTTTTAATTTAATTCGCTTAGGCTAGAATATCGGTACTCTAGCACCTGCTTGTGCAATCACTTTAAACCACGCATTTGCTCCACCAAAAGGAATCATGAGTTCAAAGTGAACAAGAATATCGTCGCCAAAAATTCTATTAGCACCGATGCCAATCTGGCCTCCAATCTTATTCTCGCTCTGGGCACCGTCTTCATACTCATCGCCCGAACCAACGAAATACGTAGATCTTGTCCAGTTAACTAGGTTCAAGCCACCAATTCCGTAAACGTTCGCACCTTCAATTTGGTCAAACGTTGCATATGCATTCGCCATAACCAACCAAAAGCAATCATTAACATCAACGCCCAACGTGCTATTGCCGCTGTGAGGAAGGAAATACGTTACTTCACCACCAAGTTCTAGCCAGTCCTCCAAAGGGTGTACATATACTACACCAATACCTAGGTTAGCTTCGGCAAAACCAAATGACAGTTCTCCAGCTAGCCTCTCACCATGTGTTTGGGCAATGGACAGTGCTGAGATTGAAACAAAAGCACAAGCTACTAAGAGAAGTCGTTTCAACGCGCTCATATATTCTCCGGTTAGTTACGAACCAGTTTTTGACAGATCTCCCTCAACGGATGTTTCTTCCGCAGGGTTTTCGTCAAATGTAAGAATTGGCTTCGACTTTTTCGCTACCGTGTCTGCAGTTATCGTACAAATCTTGAGATTATCTTGATCGGGGATGTCAAACATGATTGGGTTCATAACCGACTCTAGCACCCCTCTGAGAGCTCTTGCACCTGTTTTGCGTGTCATGGCTTTTTCGACGATTACATCAAATGCATCATCTTCAAATTCCAACACAACGCCTTCCATCAAGAACAACTTTTGATATTGCTTGATCAGAGCATTACGAGGTTCTACCAAAATTTTTCGCATTGCTTCATGCGTCAAAGCATGCAATGGTGCTATCACCGGCAAGCGACCAATAAATTCGGGGATAAAGCCAAAATTGAGAAGATCTTCCGGTTCAGCTTGCAACAGAAGCTCATATGTTTCTTCAACACGCTCTTCCAGAGTTGTAGCATGAAAGCCGAGAGTGGAAGAATTCAATCTGCGAGCTACATGCTTTTCCAGTCCGTCAAAAGCACCACCACAAATGAACAGAATATTCTTGGTATTTACATTTATAAGCGGCTGCTCCGGGTGCTTTCTTCCGCCGCGTGGTGGAACACCAGCAACCGTTCCTTCGAGCATTTTCAACAGAGCTTGCTGCACGCCTTCACCGCTGACATCGCGCGTAATACTTGGAGAATCACTCTTGCGCGTAATCTTGTCGATTTCGTCGAGGTATACAATCCCGCGTTCTGCCATGTCTACATTGTAGTCAGCAGCCTGAAGCAGGTGCGCTAGGATGGTTTCTACATCGTCACCAACATAGCCCGATTCGGTAAGTGTAGTTGCATCTGCAATCACAAATGGCACATTGAGCAAACGCGCTAATGTTTGTGCAAGGAATGTTTTTCCAGTACCAGTTGGACCGAGTAGCAGAATATTTGACTTCTCAATTTCAACGTCATTGTGCGTGCCAACTAAGCGCTCAGCTTGAATACGCTTGTAGTGATTGTACACAGCTACCGCAAGGACGCGTTTGGCGTCATCTTGACCGATAACGTAGTCGTCGAGAGAATTTTTGAGACCAGATGGCGTTGGAAGATCGAAGTCAACATCCATTGGTGCTGATTTCACATTTTGCTTCAGTATCTCCGATGACTTAGCTACACAACTGTCACAGATATACACATCCGGGCCAGCTACAAGGCTATGAACTTCATCGCCTGATCGACCACAAAAAGAACATTTCAAATCGGTGTCTTGAGACTCACTGTTCATGCGCTACTCTCAGTCTTCCTTCTCATCTGATTTATGCTCGAGAACTTTGTCGATCAAACCGTATTTCAAAGCTTCTTCTGGAGCCATATAGTTGTCGCGGTCAGCGTCTTTTTTGATCGTCTCAGCATCTTTGCCAGTGTGTGCAGAAATGATCTTATACAACTGCTCGCGAATACGCAACATTTCTTTGGTATAGATCTCAATATCTGCTGCTTGTCCGCGCGTTCCACCCATTGGCTGATGCATCATAATACGCGAATGAGGCAAGGCATAACGCTTACCTTCAGTTCCAGCACAAAGCAGAACTTGAGCCATGCTCGCGGCCATGCCAACACAGATTGTCGATACATCACACTGAATAAACTTCATGGTGTCGTAAATCGCCAATCCTGCGGAAACACTTCCACCTGGTGAGTTGATATACAAGTGAATATCTTTTTTCGGGTCTTGACTAGACAAAAACAGCAACTGCGCCACGACGATGCTCGCAGTATAGTCATCAATCTCATTTCCCAAAAAGATGATGCGCTCTTTGAGCAAGCGCGAGAAAATGTCGTAAACCTGTTCGCCATGAGGCGTTTGCTCAATAACGCGTGGAACCACGCTGTTTACCGGCGGCATGTTGCCTTTTCCAGGAGCAGTGCTGTGTAAATCTAACGTCATGATATCCTCGTTACGCTTCTACTTCGTTGACAATGGCGAAATCAACCACTGTGTCAATTACTTTTTTACTCATCAGTTGCTGTTGAATGCGTTCATCGTTTTTGATGATCTCCATCAAACTCTCAACTGGGAAATTGTACTGTCCTGCAACTTCTTCAGCGTAAGCAGTATAGTCAGCATCAGCCAACTCTAGTTTCTCAGACTCGATGATCTTGTCGCGAATCATGAACCA
Source organism: bacterium (assembly GCA_030426285.1). Lineage (GTDB taxonomy): Bacteria > Bacteroidota > Ignavibacteria > Kapaibacteriales > UBA7675 > JAUHYX01. The sequence goes on along the minus strand of JAUHYX010000005.1, from coordinate 1,564 downwards.
CTTGCTTGCCTTTTCAGCTGTAGGGCGCATTGTTTCGTAGAAATGTTCAATGCTGAACGTTTCTGGAAGTTTTTCTTCAGGATAGCGCTTCTTTTCTTCATTGAGATACTGCGTGAGGTGCTCGCGTACCAGTGATTCTGGGACGTCAAAGTCATGATTACTCACAACTGCATCTACGACGCGGTTTTCCACGGATTCTTTGATGCGGTTCGCAGTCATATCTACGAGTTGCTTTTTCAATTCATCGCGGAATTCCTCTGTTGAGAAGAAACGCCCACCGCTGATTTCTTCAACGAGCTCATTTGAAAATTCTGCTGGCTCAATTGCGTGGATTTCCAATACTGTTGCATGAAATTTGCGCGGCTCGGTATCGCCTTGAGGTGCTGGAGCATAATCAAACTCGTCGTTCACGCTCAAATTGCGCATGAGAGCTTTCAAATCGCTGCTCAAATTTGGATCGGCAAGAAGAACTGTTTGTGGTTCTGCATCTTCTTCGAATTTGCGCTCGCCGGTAGCAGGATCCACTTCATTAAAAGCAGCCTTCACGACAAAATTGTCACCATCAACAGTTTCGACAGGCTCCATTGTGCCTTTCTCTAACAAGATGCGATCGATTTCTGCATCTACGTCAGCATCAGTTACTTCTTTCACCGGCTTATCAACGGTAATACCCTTGTACTCACCGAGTTCAAACTCAGGTAATACATCAAATGTAATAGCAAATGTCAAACCCGTATCTTCGACGTCCAAACGATTCATGATCGGTTGGCCGACAACGCGAAGTTCATCTTCGCGAACAATCTTGTTGAATTCTGCATTGGCAATGTCTTCAGAAGAGTCACGGCGAATTTGCTTACCGAACTTCTTTTTGATCATACCCAACGGGACCTTCCCCTGACGAAATCCCTGCATTTTCACCTCTTTTTGAGCGCGTTTGTACGCTTCTTCAAAATGAGGATTCAAATCTTCTTGGTTCAACGTAACTGTCAATTCGTGTTTGCATCCCTCTAGCGGGGTTAACTGCTTTTCCACCTGCGTTCCACTCTTTAATTAGATAGTACGTGATATTGGTATGTTCTTTGTGAAGAGTGCGGATGGGGAGACTCGAACTCCCACGAGCGTAAACTCGCCAGATCCTAAATCTGGTGCGTCTGCCAATTCCGCCACATCCGCTTTGCATTCAGCAATTGCGTACACTGTTCACTTACGGTACTGCAAAACTATGAAGACCACAAATATACATCTTGTATTGTACCAAAACCAAAATTTTTGTTCATAAATGCGTTTAAGGGACTGAATGGACTGAATGGACTGAAGGGACTGAATGGACTGAATGGACTGAAGGGACTGAATGGACTGAATGGACTGAATGGACTGAATGGACTGAACTTTTAGTTAACTTAAAAAAAGTGTCCATTGTGTCCATTGTGTCCATTGTGTGAATCTCAAATGCAACATCAACTTTTTGATACAATCATTATTGGTGCAGGTTTTGCCGGAGTGAGTGCTGCGGTGCAGTTGGCTCAGGCCGGTTGCAGTGTTGCGCTGATGGAAGCGAGGGCAG
>JAUHYX010000219.1 GCA_030426285.1 bacterium | reverse complement strand
GTGCGTTTCTGATTACGCTGTATGTGCTCGGAGTTTACAAGTTTAATCACGATAGTGAAATCAACGGAATTTCAGCTCCACGAGCAATTTTTGCTGTTGTGTTTAGCTCGGTTACGTTCTACTTGGCCTCAGGCATGTTTGGCAAGTCACTAGGGGAGCTCGATGCTTTTATTCCACCTGAGAACTATCAAGAGCTCATGATATCCGGTCAGGCCGGTGGCCCAGTTTCTTCTGCCACTGCAACCGGTTCAACTGACGGGAAAACCGTTGACGCAGGAACTAACGGCAAAGTAGGCCACGCAGGAATGCATTGGCTCAAGGATTTGGATGAAGGCTACAGACTAGCGGCGGAGCAGGGTAAGAACGTATTTGTAGACTTTACCGGATACACATGTACGAATTGTCGCTGGATGGAAAAGAATCGATTCGAACTCGACAATATTTCGAGCAGAATGAATGAAATGATCTTGGTGCAATTGTACACCGACGGTCGTGATGAAATATCGAAGAAGAATAAACAATTGCAGATGGATAAGTTCAATTCCATTGATTTGCCTCTGTACGTTATTCTCACTCCAGAAGGGGAGATGATTGCCAAAAAGGCCTTCACGCGCGATATCCAAGAGTTTGAGAACTTCCTTGACAAAGGATTGTGATTAAATCCGTTTCAATTCGGGAATAAAGCCGTATTTTAAAGGCTGATCAAAACGAGAGAACTGCACACATGAAGAACACGCGCAACTTTTGTATCATCGCGCACATTGACCACGGAAAATCTACTCTCGCCGACCGCCTTTTGGAACGAACAGGCACAATTTCGGCGCGCGATTTTCACCATGGCCAAATTCTCGACGACAATCCGCTTGAGCAGGAACGTGGCATCACAATCAAGCTTCACGCGATTCAGATGAAATACAAGCGTGAAAAGGAAGAGTTCACACTCAACCTTATTGATACGCCTGGACATGTTGACTTTTCTTATGAAGTGTCGCGCTCATTAGCAGCCTGTGAAGGTGCGTTGCTCATCGTAGATGCCACGCAAGGTGTTGAGGCGCAGACGATCTCAAACCTGTACCTAGCCATTGAAGCAGGTCTCGAAATCATACCTGTTATCAACAAAATTGACCTGCCGGCTGCAGCTACAACACTCGAGGGTGTCAAGCAGCAAGTCATTGACCTTATTGGATGCGATGAATCAGAGATGATACTAGCCAGTGCGAAATCTGGTATTGGTACCGATGACATTTTGGAAGCTATCGTTGAGCGCATCCCTGCTCCAAAAGGTGATCCCGAAGCACCACTTCGCGCACTGATCTACGATTCTGTATTTGATGCCTACCGCGGTGCAATTGTGTACCTGCGAATAATAGATGGAACGCTGAAAGCCGGCGACAAAATTAAGTTCTTCGCTACGCCGCCAAAGTACGACGTAGAAGAAGTTGGTGTGATGGTCATGAAGCGCAACCCAGTCAAAGAGTTGTCTGCTGGCCAAGTAGGGTATATGACTGCGAGTATCAAAAATCTCAACGATACCAAGGTTGGCGATACCATCACTCATGTTAAGGATGGCGCTCCAGAGCCAATTTCCGGGTTCAAGGAAGTCAAGCCAATGGTGTTCAGCGGTATTTATCCTGCCGATTCTGACGACTTTGAAGATTTGCGCACAGCCCTGAATAAGCTCTCACTCAATGATTCTGCCATCACTTTCGAGCCTGAAACTAGTACTGCACTAGGATTTGGCTTCCGTTGTGGATTCTTGGGACTGTTGCATATGGAAATTGTGCAAGAACGTTTGGAACGCGAGTTTGAGCAAACAATTGTTACAACTGTTCCAAACGTGAGCTATCGCTTGATTGACAACAATGGCGAAGTGAAAAATATATCTAGCCCTGTTGATATGCCTAACCCAGGTGAATTTAAGGCCATCGAAGAGCCATACATTCGCGCACAACTCATTACGCCAAGTGAGTATATCGGGCAAATCATGAAATTGTGTATAGAGCGCCGCGGAATCTTTGTGTCGCAAACATATATTACAGAGACTAGAGTAGACCTTACATTTGAGCTGCCACTAGCAGAAGTTGTGTTTGATTTCTACGACAAGTTGAAGTCCAACACACGCGGATATGCGTCTCTCGACTATGAGTTTATCGACAATCGTCCGAGTGACCTCGTAAAGCTCGATGTCCTTCTGAATGGAGATCCAGTAGATGCACTCTCAAGCATTGTGCACAGGCAGAATGCCCATTCATGGGGTAAGAAGCTGTGCAAAAAGCTCAAAGAACTTATTCCTCGACAGATGTTTGAAGTGGCTATTCAAGCAGCAATCGGGTCGAGAATTGTCTCACGTGAAACCGTTAAGGCTATGCGCAAAGACGTAACCTCAAAGTGTTATGGCGGTGATATTTCCCGTAAACGCAAGCTGCTCGAAAAGCAGAAAGAGGGAAAAAAGCGTATGAAGCAGGTTGGACGCGTAGAAGTGCCGCAAGAAGCTTTTCTCGCAGTATTGAGTTTGGATGATTAAGACGGAACTTATTGGTCGACACTTCCGTAGTGACAGGCCTGTTGTACCAATGTCAATGGATTGAATCATGAGTCAAAGAAAGATCAAAACACAAGCAAAAGAAAACAAAGGTGCGAAGCAGAAGCAAGGTGGAATACTCGGTTTCTTGCGCACGCTTGTTACAGCTCTCATCATTGTGATGATTGTAAATGGCGTACTCGTTGCTTCCTTTGTTGTACCAACAGGATCGATGAAAAATGAAGTACAAGCGGGTGACTTCCTGTTTGTCAACAGATTTTTATATGGTCCTAGCACGCCACAAGTCATACCATTTCTGAACATCCCAATTCCGTACTATCAGTTTCCAGGCCTGCGCGACCCAGAGAAAGGTGATGTAATAGTCTTTATCTATCCCGGCGATGTAGATCAAGCTGAGGCGTCTCAATTTCAGTACTATCTCAAGCGTTGTGTGGCAACTGCTGGTGACAAACTTGAAATCAAAGACAATGTCCTGCATATCAATGGTGTGAAAGCTGATGACCCCGAGCATATCTTGTTCGCGCCAAGCCCGATCAACCGCGCCGCATTCCCACCGTCGAAAAGTGGTGAATGGACAAATGCCAACTACGGCCCAATAACAATTCCATCAAAAGGCGATGTAGTAAACTTCGCAGATGTGAGTTTTGTTGATTGGAAAGTGTTTATCGAACGCGAAGGCCACAAGGCAGAACGCCGTAATGGTGTGGTGTATATCGACGGTAAAAAAGCGGATTCCTACACTGTTGAACGCAACTATTGCTTTGGAATGGGCGACAATCGCAATCAAAGTGCCGATTCGCGTTTTTGGGGATTCATCCCCTATGAAAATGTTGTCGGAACTCCGATGATGGTGTATATGAGCTTTGATTTTGAGAACTCATCTCTGGGTGATAAAATTACGAGCCCGCGTTTCAACCGTATCGGTACGATTATTGACTAATGCAAGCAGAGGCAGTGGTGGCTGAAAAAGCCAAAGGAACGTACAAGAAGAAGTTGCTCAAAGATATCGTAGCGACTGCTGTTGGATCTGTTCTCATCGTTTTCACTGTTCGATTCTTTTGTGTTAGTCTGTTTCTCATACCTTCACCTTCCATGAAACCTACACTTGTAGAAGGTGATCATATCGCAGTCAACTTGCTCGCTTATGGTTTAGGATTCGGACCTGATTCACCGCTGCCTGGTTTGCGGTGGTGGTTTGGCGGTGTTGAAAGAGGCGACGTAGTTGTGTTTACACCTCCTGTCAATTTGGGCTCAGAAGTTGCTGTGAAGCGAGCTACTTCCATACCGGGAGACAAAGTATCGTTCCAATCAAGATCGTTTGTGTTGCCTGCTGCAGGTGATGTTGTGCACCTACACATTCAAGATTCGGCGTCGTGGCTTTATTCAGTTCGACGCGAAGGCGTGAGCGTGCATTTCCACAAAGACGATGTCTTGATTGATGGAGAACTAGGCACCGAGTACACATTCAAATATGATCACTTTTTTATGACTGGCGACAATGCGTCTGAAAGTTATGATTCCAGACAGTTTGGAACTGTACTTAGCAAGCATGTACTCGGCAAAGCGGTGTTTATCTATTGGAGCTCCAACGACGAGTATTTGGGACGAACTTGCTCGGTGATTCAATGAAAGGAGTGTATGTACATATTCCGTTTTGTAAGCATAAGTGTACGTACTGCGACTTCTATTCTCTCGAGGGGCAACAAGACCATGATACATTCGTGCACATGTTGTGCCGAGAAATTGAGTTGCGCAGTGCACAGTTGAGTGCAGATGATGTGTTCGACACAATTTTCATTGGCGGAGGTACACCTTCATTGTTGTCCGCTCAACATATGCACACAATTCTCGATTGTCTGCACAAGTGTCTCAATATTCAGTCTATCGAAACGACGAGTGAATGCAATCCAGGTGCCGTGACCAATACAAAATTGCGCGATTTTCGTTCCATGGGAATCGACAGACTTAGCTTTGGCGTGCAGTCTTTTCACCAGGAAGAACTAGATGTGCTTACACGCATCCACTCCGCCGATGAAGCACGACATGCTATTGCACATGCTCGCGATGCCGGTTTCGATAATGTGAATCTCGACCTTATTTTTGCTGTGCCGGGTCAAACCATGGCGCGATGGCAGTCTACCTTGGAGTATGCCGTTGCATGTGAAACAGATCATATCTCAGCATACAGCCTCATTTTTGAAGAAGGCACTAAGCTAAATGCTCAGAAGCTGAAAGGACTGGTACAGCCGTTGCCTGAAGACTTAGATGCAGATATGTACGAATATTCACTCGCGTTTCTCGCCGAGAAAGGGTATTCCCAGTACGAAGTTTCCAACCATGCTTTGCCAGGAAAGCAGTGCCAACACAATTTAAAATATTGGCACGGCACTGAATATGTTTCGTTTGGTCCGTCGGCACACGGATACCTGCACAGTACTCGATATGCCAATGTACGTAGTCTCAAAGCTTATGTATCTTCATTACAAGAATTTAACCTGCCAGTAGTTTCAACCGAAACATTGTCTGAGCACACCAAATTGTCCGAAGAGGCGTTTCTGCGTTTGCGAGCTGATGGAATTGAAATGGTATCTCTCGAAAAAAAGTATGGTGTATCGCTTGCGAGTATGCAACCTTGGCTGCAAGATATGCAGTCAGCAGGGTTGCTGGAAGTGCAAGATTCTCATATACACATGACCTCCCGTGGGTACTTAATGTCAAATACACTAAGTGCCGACTTCATCCACGAACTAGAGCGTTCTGTGCTTCATGGTTGAGTTGTTGCAACAGGATATTCAGTGGTTTTTGCAGCTCACGGAGCTTTCGCAGGTAACCCTTGCTGTGTTGCTACAGGTGCTCTTGCTTGGAGTTTCGAGCAAAGACCAACAGAATGCAATGCTTGTAGGAGTGAGTCAGGTTGTTCTGTTTCTCTTCGTGTTATTTGTGGCTCAGAACCTGGTTGGCATTTCTTTATGGTGTACCCTCATATCTCTGTCGCACTTGGCAAAACACCGAGTGTTGTTGAGTATGCTCAGCGCTGTTGTCGCACTTTGGGTGCATATACAAGCTGATACTGGACAGATAGGAGCTTCACAATCGCTGTCAGTCTTTTCATGGTGTGGACTGCTGGTCTCGGCACTGTTCCTGCAGCAAGAACGTTTTCGACACCCGGTGGTGATGTTTGTACTCGCTGTTTGCGTTGTAAAACTCATTTCAAATGAATCGTTG
>JAUHYX010000218.1 GCA_030426285.1 bacterium | reverse complement strand
AAGCACAAGTACGCCGAGGACGATTTTACGGGAGAACGCTTCGCGGATGACTTCCCGTATGATTGCTTTAATTTTTATCATGATTCTCGATAGTCTGCATGAAAAGATCTTCTAAGGTCACGCGTTGGCGGTTCACTTCTGTTATATGTACGTTCTGAGAACGCAGTAAATCAATTACCGCACTCACTTGTGCGTCTTGACTAACGTTGACAGCAACTTCTTTTCCTGAATACTGAGCAGAATAGTTGTCTAACTGTTCAACATGTGGGATCGGTTCAATCGCGCGAATAACAAATTGACCTTGAATCTGCGTGAGTTCGCGAGTATTGCCCTGCTGAACTATCAAACCTTTGTTCATAATGGCTACGCGATCGGTGATGAGTTCAACTTCTGAGAGGAGGTGAGAGTTGAGAAACACAGTCGTACCGCGACTGCGAATTTCGAGCAACATCTCGCGAATTTCCTTGCGTCCAATCGGGTCAACTCCGTCGGTTGGTTCGTCGAGAAACAACACTTTTGGGTGAGAAATCATGGCTTGAGCCAAACCCAAGCGTTGCTGCATACCCTTTGAAAACGAGGATATCGGACTGTTTGATGCGCGTGTCAGACCAACTAGGTCCAACATGTCCGGAATGCGTTGTTGCAACTCTTTGGCGTGTAACCCAGACATGCCACCGTATATTTCGAGAAACTCTCGCGCTTTTAAATAGGGAGGAAAACGGTGGTGTTCTGGCAAATAACCAATTTGTTGACGAGTTAGTACACTTCCTGCAGGTTGTCCGAGTAATGTCACAGAACCGCGCGAAGGTTCCACCACGCCGAGTAACGTTTTCACCATTGTTGTTTTGCCAGCACCATTCGGTCCGAGCAGACCAAAAATGCTGTTTTCCTGTACCTCTAGAGATACATCCCGAATGGCAGGAGTCTTTTCGTAGCCCCTGTACCATTTAGTCAAGTTTTGAATCTCAATTGCCGCGTTCATTGGCTTTTACCTCGTCCCACAACTCATCCATTTCAGCAAGGGTCATTTCACCTAACACAACGTCCTTTTCGCGCGCCAATTGTTCTAGTGCCTGAAATCTTCGCGAAAATTTGGCATTTGCCTTTTGCATGGCTTCCTCGGCAGAGATGCCTGCAAAGCGCGACGCATTGACAAGTGAAAACAGCACATCACCAAATTCTTCGACAACCTGATCGGCCGACCCAGAAGTAGAAGCTTCTTGCAGCTCCGAGACCTCTTCTTGCACTTTGGACCACACATCAGATGCATTGTCCCAATCAAATCCCACCGAAGCCGCCTTCTCCTGAACTCGTTGTGCACGTAAAAGACCAGGCATGTGTGCGGGAACGCCATCAAGGATACTTTTGCGACCCTCTTTCATTTTTGCCGAGGCCCATGTTTTTTTTACGTCTTCGGCTGACCCAGCAGCTTCCTCACCAAACACATATGGATGGCGATGCACAAGCTTTTCAAAATTCGTATTCACAACATCGGCAAACGTGAACTCACCAGCTTGTTCGGCAATAACACTATGCATTACTACGTGTAGCAGAACATCGCCGAGTTCTTTTTTGAGCTCAGGCATATTTCCCGCTTGAATAGCCTCGAGCACCTCATAACACTCCTCGATCAACAATTGAGAAATAGAAGCATGAGTTTGCTTGCGATCCCATGGGCAGTGCTGCCGCAACAGCGTAACCAATTCATAGTAGGCTTTGCTAACATCAGCAGGATCTTGTAAATTTGCGCGATCTGGTACGGTGGCTGGAAGCGAGTTTTGGGACACTATAACCTCTGATTATGCCTGAAAATCTTGCGAAATCGAAAATACAACTTGTATTTTTCGTGTACAAAAGATAATTTTGAAAGCTGTACGTGAATTCACAGACCGAATACAGTTGAGAAAACACGGTACAAACGGTAAGAGAACTAGCATTTTTTAGAATAAATTTCGGGCAGATCCGATAATGGCTGACAAGATCAAGCACCCCACAGCGCGAGTAACGCGTTCAGTGAAGCAGGAAGAAGTCAATCAAAAGTGGGTAGTGGTAGATGCGGAAGGACAGACGCTCGGGCGTTTAGCCTCTCAGGTTGCGCATGTGCTTAGGGGTAAGCATAAGCCTTCATTCACACCGCATGTTGATTGTGGCGATTTCGTGATTGTCCTGAACGCATCCGACATTCAGCTCAGCGGCAAGCGCTCTGAGCAGAAAGAGTATTTCCATCACACAGGATATCCGGGTGGGGGAGTTACGCGTTCGTTCAAGACACTTCGCGACAACAATCCAGAATTTGTAATCCGCAATGCGGTAAAGGGGATGTTGCCGAAGAATCGTCTCGGTCGTCAAATCATCCGCAAGTTGAAAGTGTACGCAGGCAATGAGCACCCACATGCAGCTCAGCAGCCAGAAGCGATGGAATTGAAAGGATAAGAGAACAACAACTGACTATTTTATTTCGGAGAATACATGAACGTGCACTTAGCCACGGGACGTCGTAAGACAGCCATTGCTCGCGTTAGACTCATTGAGAACGGCACGGGTAAATTCACAGTAAATAACATTGATGTCGAGAAGTACTTCCCGACAAAAGATTTGTGTGAGAGCGTACGCCACCCACTCACATTGACTGAGTCAACAAAAAGCTATGATATCGTAGTTCTCGCCAATGGCGGCGGAAAGAGCGGTCAAGCTGGCGCAGTTCAACTCGGTGTTTCACGCGCACTTGTTGAAGCAAATGCAGACAACAAAGAAGCCTTGCGTGGCGCCGGCGTACTTACACGTGACCCGAGAATGGTAGAACGCAAAAAATACGGTCGCCGCAAAGCACGTAAAGTTTCTCAGTTCTCTAAGCGTTAAACGCTGTTTGTCTCTGTGTTATACACAGTTGACATTGTTCAGATACATTGCACCTCAGACGGTTCGTATAGAGCCGTCTGTTGGTGTTTCTAATTAAGCATGTCCTCGGATTGTTCCTTGGTGTGCCTTTCAGCGGAAAGGTTCAGGGAGTAAAGTGAACAGGGCAGAAGAGTAACACTACAATCTATTTGGAGCAGAAATGTCCAAGCTTTCTATTGAAGCCTTGCTTGAGTCAGGTGCCCACTTTGGCCACCTTACCCGCCGTTGGAATCCTCAGATGCGTCCGTTTATCTACGGTGAACGCAATGGGATTCACATCATCGACCTTCGTAAAACACAACTTCTTGTTGACCTAGCATGTGACGCAGCTCGCAGTATTTCTGCGCGCGGCCACAAATTCTTGTTCGTTGGAACAAAAAAGCAGGCTAAAGAAGTTATTGGCCGTGAAGCCATCAACAGTGGTGCATTCTACGTATCTGACCGTTGGTTGGGTGGTATGCTCACGAACTTTGCTACTATTCGCAAAAGCATCCGTCGACTTGAGAATATCGAGAAAATGGAGGGCGATGGTACAATTGACAAGCTCAACAAGAAAGAGCGTTTGATGATCAGCCGCGAAAAGGAAAAACTTGAGCGCGTGTTCAGCGGTATTCGCGACATGTCACGCCTTCCAGGTGCATTGTTCATCGTGGATATCAAGCGCGAACACATCGCAATTTCTGAAGCCAAGAAACTCGGTATCCCTGTATTCGCAATCGTTGATACAAATGCAGATCCGTTGGTAGTTGATTATCCAATTCCAGCAAACGACGATTCAATCAAGACTATTAGCGCCATTACGAAAGTATTTGGCGAGTCCGTGAAAGAAGGTGTTGCTGCAGCGAAAATCAAGAAGGCCGATATGGCAGCATCTGACGATCGCGACTTCAAAGAAGCTGACGGCGGTGGTGCAGACGACGAACCAAAAGTTCGCCGCAAGCTGCGCAAGCGCAAGTCAGACGAAACACCCGAAGCTCCTGCTGACAAACCAGCGGAAAAGACAGAAGCGAAAGCTGAAGCAAAAGACGCCAAGTAAGGTTGACAGTTCTCGTATAAATAGATAACACAACAACACAGAGCTGCGCAAGCAGCAATATAAATTCGGAGAAAAAGAATGATTACTCCACAGTTGGTAAAACAACTTCGCGATACAACTGGAGCCGGTATGGCTGACTGTAAGAAAGCACTTACAGAAGCAGAAGGCGACATGGAAAAAGCCGTTGAACTTCTGCGCAAGCGCGGGGCAGCTTCTGCATCGAAGCGCAGTGACCGCAGCACAAATGAAGGGTTGGTTCTTTCTGTGACAACTGAAGACGGCAAGAACGGAGCAATTATCGAAATCAATTGTGAAACTGACTTTGTTGCTCGTAACGACGACTTCTTGGCATTTGCAAATGCAGTTGCAGATGTAGCCTTGAACCACAAGCCGGCAGATTTTGAAGCGGCAAAAGAGATTTCTCTTGGCGACAAGACTCTCGGAGACTTGTACAATGAGACTCTAGCTAAGTTCAGTGAGAAGATTGTTGTTAACAACATGGTGTCAGCAAGCACAGAAGCTGGTCAACTCATCGGCTACAATCACGCAGGCAATCGCTTGGCCGTGATGCTCGAAGTATCAGCTCCTGTTGCTAAAGAAGAGAACACAGCGCATCTGATGGATATCGCTATGCAGATTGCGGCTATGAGTCCGCAGTACTTGAATCGAGATGCTGTGAGTGCAGAAACAATCGCTTCTGAGCGCAAGATCTTCATCGAGCAAGCAATTGAGTCTGGCAAACCAGAAAACATTGCTGAAAAGATTGCCGAAGGTCGCTTGAACAAGTTCTTCCAAGAAGTTGCTTTGGTTGAGCAGACTTTTGTCAAAGACTCTTCTCTCAATGTAGCGGGTGTTCTTAAGAACGTCTCAGACAGTGAAGGCACAGAGATCAACGCCGTGAACTTCTGGCGTTTTGAACTCGGCGCTGGCAATTGATTTTCTCAACATTGAATGCGAGTCCCGTTCGATATCGAACGGGACTTTTTTTTACCTATGAAAACAGAATTCAACAGAATACTCCTCAAATTCAGCGGTGAAGCACTGTTGGGCGATCAGGAGTACGGAATTGACCCCAAAGTTTTGCGATTTATTGCAGAAGAAGTCAAAGCTGTATTCGAACTTGGCGTAAGTGTAGGTTTGGTTGTGGGTGGTGGCAATATTTTTCGTGGTGTGCAAGCCTCAGAAGCTGGTATTGACCGCGTGTCAGGCGACCACATGGGCATGCTCGCAACGCTGATGAATGCCATCGCATTGCAGAATATGCTCGAATCTATCGATGTGCCAACAAGACTTCAAAGCGCAATTCGCATGGCAGAAATCGCCGAACCTTTCATACGCCGCAAAGCTATTCGACACCTAGAAAAGGGACGAGTCGTCATCTTTGGTGCAGGTACGGGTAATCCATATTTTACTACAGATACCGCAGCAAGTTTAAGAGCAATTGAAGTAGAAGCAGATGTGATTTTAAAAGGAACTCGAGTAGATGGTATTTATGATTCTGACCCTGAGAAAAATGCAGATGCCGTGAAGTACGATACAATTTCATTTAGCGAAGTTTATGAGAAAGGGTTAAACGTAATGGACCTGACTGCATTTACCTTATGCAATGAAAACAAACTGCCTATAGTTGTTTTCGATATGAATACCCCAGGTAATTTAATTCAAGTAGTAAAAGGAAAAGAAGAAATAGGAACTTTAGTTGAGTTTTAAAAGCTATATTCTAAAGTTAGTTCATAGGCTACTAGTCCACCCGTATCTACAGTAATTTTTTCAGGAAACCCATTGGTATCATTATATGGGGTAAATAAAACTCCTGCCATAAACTTATCAACCAAGCTCCCATCATCATCGTATAAACTTAT
>JAUHYX010000217.1 GCA_030426285.1 bacterium | reverse complement strand
CCTGCCGGCCATGGTTGAAGTGCAAGTGCCACGTGTGTTGCGTGCAGGTGATGATATTGCTATCAGTGGAACGGCATCATTGCTTGATTCAGCAATTCAAAACGCAACCGTTTCGGGTACTGTCGATGTTGTCGTGTTTGATACAAAGTCCTCACAGCCGGATACATTGAATATTGCATTGAAGACACGTGCAGTTGGGCAAGGTGAGAGCACACGATTGCTCTGGAATGTTGCGCTGCCAGAAAATGCGGTGTCGATGGAATACGATATCTCTGTTACCGATGGCAACAGACAGCTGGACCGCGTGCAGCGTACGCAAGAGGTAGAACCGCTACTGATTGAGGTTGATGTGCGCCAGGCATTTGTTGTTGGCGCTGATGATTCCTTGAACTTTGCGATCACTTCACCGCGTAAACTGACGGATGTCAACACATCAGTAGTGTCAAATGGCGTACGAGTTACGTCACAACCGCTTGTATACGTAGCTCGTGCATTGCCGGAGCTGCAACACATTGAGTTTCGCAATTCAGTGGCGCTCGCGTCTCAAGCCGTCGCCGCTGGTCTGCAGCAGAAACTACAAGAGAAGTTCCCGTCTGTCATTGCCGCTGCAGCACAAGCACCAAGCCGTTCCAACATTCTGCGCATGTTTGATGTCTCCAACGAGCATGTCTTTAACGCAAACCTCAATTGTGATAGTCTTATTGAAGCAAGCTTAGATGAACTGAGTTCATTGCAAAAGAGCAATGGTTCGTTCTCGTGGTTCCACGGTGGTGATGGTAATGCGTGGACAACCCTGTTCGTGGCCACAAACTTGCGCTACATGCACGATGAACTTGGCATAGACAACAATGAACTGGAGGGTATGCTTGAAGACGCAACAGAATACTGTGTAGAATACCTGCGTAGCGACTCATTGTTTTCACCAACGGCATATACATCTCAATCACGAGAGTATTTTGTGCGCAACAATTTGATTCACTTCCTAGCATTTGAATCTGAGATTCGTTCAACAAAACACGGCGACAGGCACATGCAACGAGTGCTCGACTTGCTTAGAGCAAAATGGCGTGAACTCTCGCTTGAAGAGCTCGGCATCTATGGCGCGTTGGTGCGCAACACCGATGCAACCCTTGCCAATGAGATTTTGCAGCTTATTGACTCGAAGACGACAACCGTTGACAACTTTGGAACAACATGGGAACAAACCAACACATGGAAGTCTCGGACCATATTTGGACACAACAATGTTTTGGCATTTTTGGAACATGTGCAGCCAAATCACAAAAACATAGGCCCGGGGTACTCTTGGTTGCTCAGTACGATGCGAACCACACAGATTCACAATCATGCGATGTTGTTTGTAGCCAAACGCCTATTCACATACTATGGTGATGTAGAAAATGCGCCTTCTGCATACACATTACGTGTAGATGACAAGACAGTTGTTGATGGGGAAGCACCAAGGAAACATACGCCAGCGTTTGAAGACATAACCATTGACGGTGCAACAGTCAGAACAACCAACCAGATTGAATTTACCAACCATGCCAACAACGACATGTGGGTAGACTCATACCGCACATTGATAACAAGTGAAGTTGAACTCGATGCACGTGGTGAGCATGTGAAAGTCGGCCGTGAAATCACGGTTGAACGTCTTGTAAACGGACGACTAACAACATTGCCATATGACTCGACCATGACTCTGCAGGCATCAGACAAGATTAAGTGTGACCTCATTATCACAACTTCAATTCCGTTGAGCTTTGTACATGTACACAATCCCCGTCCACAAGCCTTTGAGCCCTTGCAACAGATTTCCGGCTTCAAATGGGAACACCGCCTACGTTATTACGAAGCTGTCAAAAACGAAGGTACACATATGTTTGTCACAGACATAACCCCCGGCACTTACACAATCACCGACACCTGGCAAACCCGCTTCAGCGGCACATATGCCATGCCACCCGCAACCATACAATGTGAATATGCACCCGAATACAATGGCGCGTCAGTAGGAGAGACGGTGAAGGTGAATTTGGAGGAGTAGACAAGAGTACAAAGTGAAAAACTATGCCACCATATTGCTGTGTCTAATTGTTTTTGCGACAATGCCAACAACTGCCTTCGCATATGCAAACCAGCTTGAGTCTCTTGAGAAATTTACGCGCGAGATGGATTCACTCTGGCAACGCGACCTACGTCAAGATGCCGTCAACAGAGCCAATCTCGCCATAAAAGAGTTTGAAGAATATCCAGCGGGACGCATAGCTGCGAACATTGCACACATCTATGCCTTAAAGAAGTACAGCATTGTACATAGTATAACAACACAAGCCAATGAGCAGCTACTCAAAGCGAAGAGTACAATCGACTCAGTACTTTGGTATATGGTGTTGTCTGATGCAATTAATTTTCATGCAATTGATGCGAGTTTTGAAACGACTGGGTGGCGGATACTGGGTCAGACTAGAACTCAAAAACTCTATTTTGGTTCGGACATCCCTCCCTTGCAAGAGGTCCCTTTTCTTGATTCAATCATACATCTTGTCAATCCAGATGTGGCAGAAGATTTGGAATTAGAGGAATATGCATTCGTACTCGAATGGTTGATTGGTAAGCGTCCAAATATGGAAAATCTACACTTGAAAAGGTTGGTTCTCGAGTCCAAATTGGTACAATTGCTTGCCTCAAGTGAAGACCTCAATTCTGACAGACGACATCAAATACTTGCATTGTTTGGATCCGCATACTCGGACTCACTAAAGGTGTTGCCAAGAGACTCAATTCGTTTTGTTTTGCAGGACCTAGACCAAATTGATCAACGGGCTGAACTCGGGTTGGATATTGCTCAGGCATATGCACGACGAATAGCAATAGTTCAACAATATGTTCGAGATAAAGAGCAATTCACGCCCCTTGAAGCTGCCAAGTTGTTTCTAGAGAGAGCGCGGGCATTAGATGACTCTTTAGGATCTACATATTTGTATTCATTGGCAGCCTACATTCACCAGGCGCAAAATCAGCCAAATTATGCTCTGGATCTCATACAGGAAGCTCAATTGAAATGGGGAGAGGCCGCTTCAAAGAAGTATTGTTCTTCGTTGGAGCAACATCTCTTGCGGCCAGGTATTGAAGCGACAGTTCCGACTCAGGTTTTGCCTGGTGAATTCATTCCTTTGGGTCTAAGTGTTTGCAATACAGGCACGGTATTCATAGAAATGATCGCATTGCATCAATTCGAGGTTGGAACAAACAACAATCAACGCAATGTGTTTCTTGGCTCACGAGAGCGAATAAGACAACAAGTTGTCATAGAAAGTGAAACAGAAATTGCCGGTGTGAAGACACTTGCAGTGCTGAAAGGTCTAGACAAGGGAAACTGGCGTATGTTGTGTTATACAAACAAGTCAAAATACACCGATTCAGATTCGATTACCGCCGACATTGTTGTTGCCAACTGGATGGTGCAAGATGCACAAAACAACAGGTTTGTTTTGTGCGACTACCAGACTGGAGAATCGCTCGCTCAGCGAAAAGTAGCAGTTCGTGAACATGTGGGTGTACCCGAGTCAGGCAAACAAGAAGTAACAGATGCGGAAGGATATTTCTCCGCTGATATGCGTCTTAAGTTGTATTCTTGCTGGGTTGAACACGATGGAGTCGTTCAAAAAGTAACTTTACAACGTGAGCACTCGAGAAATGACAGAATATTCTCAAATGTCTACACTGACAATACTTTGTATCATCCCGGAGATACTGTCTATTTCTGTATTCAAGCGCTTAGTACAGACGGGATAGAAGAATCTGTACGAACAGCAATTGATTCAATAGGCGCTAGCATCCACAATTTGTCGTGTAAGGTACTTGTGGATTCTACACATGCACAGGCTGGATTGACATGGGGCCGCGTGCTGTTGCCAAAGACAGATGTAGGTTATGTGAGGTTGTCCGGTGATGGACTTTGGCATCAGATCACGATCGCGGAATATCGTCCACCCAAATTCGATTTGTCCCATCATGCAACTATTGAATATGTCTCGCAAGACACAGTTCGAGTACGTATAAATGGTACACTAGAATCATATTCTGGTTTGCCGACAAGTGGAAACAACATAGTATGGAACGTGCGCGTGTACGGTTTCAGTCGAGCAGAAACTGCATTCGACACAGTCATGACAAGCGCATCGGGCAAGTTTGAAATTGTCAAGGAATTGACTCGACTTGAAGACCATGACGCCTATAGGTTTTGGCTGTCTGGGAACTACACGCTCTCGTTTGAGACTCCATATGGAGAGCTTTTGGAGCGCGATGGATATATTTGGCGGGGATCTCAAAAACAACTGTACGTTGTTGTTACGAAGTGGGTAACGAGTGAAGTTCCAACTCCTTTAGTTGTTCGCTTGCAAGGTGAGGGAACAATGGACAGTTCTGTTTCTGTTGACTTCCGAATTTCAAAGTTGCAAGCACCAAGCGAGTACAAACGTTCAAGCATCGTGCCGCTCTATACCGACAACAACGACTCAACTGTTGAACAAAGGTATACAACAAGTGAACTTTCTACGATGTTTCCTCATGACGACATCACAGGAAACAGGATGGTAGAGAAGTGGACTGAAGAAAAGACAATAGTTGAAGCTGAGTTTCAGCTGACAGACGAAAGCAATCATGCCGAAACTTTGAAACATTTGGAGCCAGGTTGGTATAGTTATGAAGTAAAATCGACATCACTCAATACCATGCAGCCCAAACGAGGTTTCTTTAGAGTCTTGTCAAAAAAGAGAGCCTCAAATCAGTTTCACGAACCAATGACTGTAGTTCCGGTGCAAACTAGTTGTAAGGCTGGCGATACTGCAGTACTAGATGTCAGTTCTCTTGTAGATAGACTTGTTGTGTATCAAGAGCTTGTCTTTGATGGCAAAGTGGAAGAGAGGAATCGCTTTGTTGTTAGGCGATCGGATGAAAATGGTGTGCACAGGATATTGATTCCCATAGAAAGGAAGTATCGCGGTGGTGTTTCCATAGTTACACATGCTGTGCACAATGGCCGCACATACTTTGACGTTACACAGATTCATGTTGATTGGGAGCGCGACAATGTAGTTGAACTCAGCTTGAATGATAAGACACTCGCTCCCGGAGATACTACTGTTTTGACATTGCGAGCTTCGAAGCCTGGTCGAGTTGTACTAAGGCTTTACGATAAAGCAACACATGGAGTCTTGTCTGGGCAGGGGTGGGGACACAGCAGGGCATTCCAGATCCCTACGTTTGGAACGTACCCACAGGCACACATTGATGTTATTCCAGACCAACACACTTTTGGCTGGGGTTACTTGTCCGCATTGGACCGCTTCTTTGCAGGTGATTTGTACCATGGAATTCAAATTGGCCAGAGGATCGGCGTCGGCTATGTCATACCCATTGATATTCGAGACGCAGCAGGGAATGGTAAAAGCGTTCAGGTTGATTACGTTGAAGTAGGCGAGGACTTTACAGGCAGTACTGCTAACTACAACGGCAAGTACATGCCAAGTGTGAGTGTTGAGGCTACTGAAACGGTCCAAATATTCTCTGGAGGAAAACGGGTAGATCGTACTTCAACACCCCGCAAACCAGTTGACGGCTGGTCATTTTGGTATTGCGATTCAATCACAGATTCCTTGACAATTCGGGTGCCATTGCCCGACAATATTGCGACATATGTTGTAGAAGCGGTGGTGATTTCACCTGATTTGTCAGCTGGGCGTGCCGCGACGGAGGTGAGTGTGAACCTGCCGGCCATGGTTGAAGTGCAAGTGCCACGTGTGTTGCGTGCA
>JAUHYX010000004.1 GCA_030426285.1 bacterium | reverse complement strand
TGTGGGCTTCATCTACTCCATCTGAGTGATGCCAACGGTGCATTTCAGGCCCGTTGACAATATACTGCAAGACACCTGATCGCACATTGATATTCGAGTGAATATACATGCCCCACACGGCGTCAACTGTAGCTTTCAGGAGAATAACTTCTGGACTCACTCCGCACAGGTACATCGGTGCAAACTCAATTGTTTGGTTCACAAGTATCTCGAGTGCATGCGACCTGCTTCCCGCAATCCAGTCTACATGCTGATTCGAGTGATGGGCTTCGTGAATTCGCCACAAGAAGCCAACATTGTGCTGTAATCTGTGGAACCAGTATATGTAAAAGTCGTGAATGAAAAAGAACAGCAACAGTTGCGCGTACCAAGGCCAGTCTGCCACAAGTGCTTCTGCCCGCCACGCTGTAGCTTGGTCAGTGTATGTGATGATTGCTGTGATCACAATGGCTAGCACATAAGATTGTACGCCTGTGTACCAAAACACATCGTCAAACAGCCCCTTTCTAAAAAGGGGCTGTCCTTCGTTATACGGAAACATGCGCTCAAGCGCGATGAGGACACCGGCACCAACAATGATAGCTAGAGTGTTCCACAGTTGAAACCACAAATCAACTTCACCCAAGTTCATGCTTCACTTCCTTAATTATGCGGTTTGGAGCTTGTCGATTGACTGAACCCGACGCAGTTTTGCTTTTGACTTTAACTCGCTGTCATACACCTTTTTAACGCCGTCGCCTTTCGCCGTTTCGATGTCGCGAATGTTTGCTACCAATCGCATCAAACCGCCTGGTTCTACCGAGGCTGCTTGGTCACTGCCCCACATAGCGCGGTCGAGCGTAATGTGTCTCTCAACAAATGTTGCACCCATGCCAACTGCAGCCCAAGTTGTAGCTAAACCTGTTTCGTGACCAGAGTATCCTACTGGCAACGATGGGTAGCGCTCCTTCAACGTGTGTATCATCTTGAGGTTGAGTTCTTCAACCGGACATGGATACGCCGAAGTTGAATGTGCTACCAACAAATTGTCTGTACCAATCTGGTCAATGGCGAACTCAATTTCTTCCCAGGTAGACATACCCGTTGAAATAATGAGTGGTCCATGTGACTTCATCGCTTTCAACAATTCGATATCCGTCAACGAGGCAGAAGCTGCTTTGAAGAATGCTGGATTGAACTTGCCCATGAATTCAACGGACTCTACGTCCCAACAGCTCGCAGTCCAGAGAATACCTTTCTCTTTGCAATACCCATCGATCTCGAGGTATTCTTCGAAATCAAATTCAACCTTGTGGCGGTATTCAAGGTATGTCATGCGCCCCCACGGTGTGTCGCGCATAACATCCCACTGGTCTTTTGGCACACACTGCTCCGGTGTGCGTTTTTGAAATTTTACGGCATCGCATCCGGCATCTGCGGCAGCGTCGATGAGCTTCTTTGCCAGCTCCATACTACCATTGTGATTGATGCCTATTTCAGCGATGACAAAAACTGGCTGGCCTTCACCCACTGGGCGGCCGGCAATGTTAACGATGCTCATGTTGCACTTCCGTTACGTGTAAGTTTGATGGACATATATTATGAGCTCGGCTAGGTCGCGGAATGCCCCGAAACCACCGTTGCTCTCTGTTACGATGTCTACAACCTCCCGGATAGCCGGCATTCCATTTGCTGGCGATGCGGAAAGACCTACACTCTTCAACATATCCAGATCATTGTAATCGTCGCCGATATACGCTATCTGATCTGGTGTAAGGTCGCGATGTTTGCAAATCAGCGCTAATTCGGCTGGTTTGTCTTTAATGCCCAGATGAAGTTCTTGGATAGACAGTTTTGCTGCCCGGGCTTGTACTGACTTCGACAGTTCGCCCGTTACAATACCCGTTTCCAAGCCGCAAATGTTGCGCAAACGTTCTACGCCCATCCCGTCTCGAATAGAGTATCGCTTAAACAACTCGCCCTCGGGTCCTACAAACACTCCCGTGTCTGTCAGCACCCCATCAACGTCTGTGAGAACAAGCTTGAGTTTTTTTACTTTTTCAATGATATGCGGTTCTACTACCATGCGGTCCAACCTCCGTCAACCACAATGTTTGCGCCGGTCACATACGCCGAGGCGTCAGATGCCAAAAACACGATTGCACCTTTGTAATCAGATGGTTGTGCCATGCGTCCCAACATTGTTTTTTGTGAATAATTACGAACAAAGAAAGCATCCTGACCAGCCTCAACCCCACCGGGAGACAGTGTATTCACACGCACTCCTTTTTCGCCCCAATAGGCTGCGAGATAGCGCGTAAAGTTCAACACTGCACCTTTTGTTGCTGGGTACGATGGAGACTTGTAGAACTGTTGCTCTCCCTGTTCGTTTTTATACAAACTTTGGTCGGGAGCAACCATCCCATATGTACTGGCAACATTGATGATGGAGCCGGATGTCATAGAGCTGCCAAGAATCTGGCAAGCTAGGAACATCCCGGTCAGGTTTACATTCAGTGATGCTTGCCACATTTCCAACGGGTAGCGCTCGAATTTCGACTGTTCTCCGGCCAATGCCGGGTTTTCGAACTTGTCGTTGATGGCAGCATTATTCACAAGTATATCTATTTTTCCGCTCTTACTCTGAATTGTTTCAAGCGCGGCTTCAAGTGATGCTTTTGACGAGATGTCTACCTGAAGTGCCCACGCGCGCGCGCCGCACTTCCTGGCTGTTTCGTCGGCAGCTTCAATATCTAGATCAGCTACGATCACTTCTGCACCTGCCTCATACAACGCGCGGCAGAGTGCCTTGCCAATAAGGCCCGGACCTCCGGTCACTACGGCCGTTTTTCCCTCACACGAAAATTCACTGAGAGGGGTAGATATCAATGTTTCTGAGGCGCTATTCATTGTTTGGGCTTGATGTTAAATCCGTCCACTTTGCGAAACACCGGCTGTAGGGGTGAGCCTTCGAGCGCATCGGCGACCGTGTTGTTGTCTATGTGATGCGAAAGTGTGTCCAAAACATCGTCGTATATGGCTAGCGTGTGTTCTACTTCTGCCTGAGTATGGGCGTAACTCACATTGTGAAAGCCGCTCCACAACACGCCGCGACGAATCATTTCTTGTTGCACGAGTGACTTCACCAGCAGAGGGTCACCAACCGAAGCATCGAATGTTACAATAGTGCGACAGTCAAAGCCCGAACACTTAGTAAATGTGAGTCCCTTTTGCGAGGCCAGTGAGTTGTACCCGTCCTTTATTGCTTTTCCAATGGCAAACATGTGCTCGTTCACAGGCTCATCTCTAATGATTTCCATAGTGGCTTTTGCTGCGGCTAAAGACAATGCTTCACCGCCGAATGTTGTGTAAAAGAACACATCCTCTTCGAACAAAGCCATAACATCACGCCGACCGGTTATAG
Source organism: bacterium (assembly GCA_030426285.1). Classification (GTDB taxonomy): domain Bacteria; phylum Bacteroidota; class Ignavibacteria; order Kapaibacteriales; family UBA7675; genus JAUHYX01. The sequence goes on along the minus strand of JAUHYX010000004.1, from coordinate 30,918 downwards.
CTGCAATTGGCATACCATTGGCCATAGCTTTTGAGTACACAGCTAGGTCTGGTGTCACGCCAAAATACTCTTGCGCACCACCGGGAGCCATTCTGAATCCCGTCCACATTTCGTCAAAAATCAGCAGCGTGCCATTGCGTTTGCACACTTCGTGCAAGCGCTGCAGAAAGTCTGCCTGTGGTGCTTCAAACACAGTTGGTTCGAGAATCACACAGGCCACGGTTTCGTCGAGCGCTTGCTCAATAGTCTCGATATCATTGTACTGAAATGTGTATGTCAACTGTTTTGTTGCGTCAGGAACACCGGCATTGCGACTTGTCACTCCTACATACCAGTCGTGCCAGCCATGGTATCCACAGCAGAGCACAACATCTCGACCTGTAAATGCACGTGAAACACGAACGGCGGCACTGGCGACATCGGCTCCTGATTTTGAGTATCGCACGGCTTCGCAATTCGGGATCATGTCTCTAAACAACTCAGCAACCTCCACTTCTAGAGGGTGCATGAGCGAAAATGTTATGCCATCTTTCAACTGTCGCTGAATAGCTTCATCTACACGGTCATCGGCATAACCCAAGGAAAGAGGGCCGACTCCCATGGTGTAGTCGAGAAAGCGATTGCCGTCAACATCCCACACATGTGCGCCTTTGCCTCGGCGCAAGAACTTGGGAGCGAAACCGTCAACGTGTTGGGTTGGGCCTTTCGCCAAGGTCTGAGTTACACTAGGGATGAGTCCCTTTGCCCGTTGGTAGAGCGCGTTGCTCTCTGTGATGGTGGGTTTTTCTACATGTATCTGTGAAGAAATACTCATGAGAACACCTCTTCTTTTTCTTGTGCTGAAGTGGCGTGACAGGAGAGAGCAAATTCGAATAGCGAGTTTGCATCCATTCCTTCGTGAGCGAGAACCTGCTCGAGTTTGGCGGGTCTAAACCAGCGTTCATGGAATGAAACCGGAACCACGCGCGCCTGAGTTACCCCGCGTCGCATCGCTATCTCACAAACATCGGTGTATATTCCACCTCTGCGGAAGTGATCTTCAACAACCAGGACATTGCGACATTCAAGCAGTGCACTGCACACCGCGACTTCATCGAGTGGCTTTACAGTTCTCAAGTTGACCAGCCGAGTTGAAACACCTGCTGCATCAAGCTTTTCAATAGCCTTATAGCAGTGCTGCAACATATATCCAGATGTCAGAATTGCAACATCTGTTCCATCACCAAATTCTTCAGCGATACCCGGTTCAAAAGCTTCGTGTTGAACCGTAGCCTCACCGTCATAGTAGCGGATGTACCAGGGATTTCCGTCACTCATGATATGTGGTAGTGCCGCCAATAGTTCAGCATTGTCGGCGGGAGTGAACACTTGCATGCCGGGAATCTGCTTCATCAGTGCATTGTCTTCCAAAGCTTGGTGTGTAGGGCCATTGCCATCGGAGAGAAGTCCTGGAACATAGCCAACAATTTTAACCGGCAGGTCGGCCAAGCCTACATCTGTTCGAGCAAACTCAAAGGAGCGCATTGATATGAAGGCAGCAAGGCCGTGCACAACTGGTATTCTTCCTCTTAGTGCTAGTCCGGCTGCAGCGCCAATAAGCGTCTGCTCTGTAATTCCTGTGTCAATAAATCTATTTGGCAGTAGAGCTGGAACATTGCGAATTGCGGCTCTATTTTCTGCTGTCATTACGACTATTCGTTCATCGTTCTTGGCTAGTTCTACCAAGACTTGTTCATATGTTTGTGTCATGGTTTCAGGCTTCCACTTCTTGCATGAATGAGGTGTATTCAGATTCGTTAAGCGTATAGAACCATCTGTCTACTCTGTCTGTGTGATCCTGCAGACCTTTGCCTCGTGCGGTGTGAGCGATCACAACTTTTGGTTTTCCAGACTCGCGTTCGGCTTCAAATGCGGTGGCGAGACTATCAAAGTTGTGACCATCACATTCCTCAACCTGGCAACCAAAAACCCGGAATTTATCGGCGAGAGGTTCGAGAGGAATGAGGTCTTCAGTACGCATGTTGGCCTGAATGTTATTGCGATCAATCACAATTGTTAGGTTGTCGCAATTGTGGGCCTGGGCTACGAGGATGGCTTCCCAATTGGACCCTTCATTCAATTCGCCATCACCTAACATCACATACACTTGGTTGTCCTCACCACGCATTTTGATGTCGAGTGCGACTCCTGTGGCGACAGACAACAAATGCCCAAGTGATCCGGCACGAAACTCAACGCCTGGGATATCCGTGTGAGGGTGCCAGAAGATTACGTCAGAAATGTCTAGGTGTTTTTCGAGTCGACTCGCTTCCAAAAATCCAAACTCGGCGAGCGTGCCGTACAAAGAGGGGACGTCGTGTCCGTTGCTCAGAAACACATAGTCTCTGTTGGGATCTTGCGTTGTTTCGGGCGAGATATTGGCTTGTTTCCCGTACAGATACACCATTGTTTCCACACAGGACATAGCTGCGCCCAGGAAACATCCGCCGGATTTCGACATTGTGAGAATGTGCTTGCGCACATTGCGACTGATTAGTTCTAACTGTTCGTTTGTCATGTTGTGTTCTCTTATGCTATAGCTTTTCTTCTTGTCATCCAGGTTTCTCCGGCATGCACGGCATTGATATCTGCGATTTCTGGTCTTCTTCGCAAGAGTTGTAAGATGTCTTCTACACCAAATGCTTTGTCGGCGTCATACAATTCGCGGTACACCGTTGAAATAAACTCGTAGTCTTCTTGGTAGTCGATGGTCCACCTATGAGATGCAAAGAGGTTTAACCCAACCTGCCATTCAACATTTGCAATCGAAAACAGATGTGGATTTTGCCACAAGTACGGAGTCGTGTGTTCGCGATCGATTGCTTGATATGCTTCTTCATGCGCTCTTGTAAGAGCGGACATGGAAACTACTTCGACGTCGTTGCCATCTGGCCAGGTTGCCGGATGCAGATTTGAGACATAGTCGATGTGCGGGTTCGCCAACCACTCTCCTATCACTTGGTCGATAACAGCAGGATCTATGAGAGGGCAATCAGATGGAATCTTTACAACGGCGTCTGCATTGAATTCGATACCTACTTGTACATGCCTGTCGAGCAAATCGAGAGGGTGCCCTCTATACACGTCTATTCCGTGTTGTGTACACAATTCCACAACTACGTCGTCCGCACTGTCTGTCGTTGTAGCGACAACAACAGTTCCAACTGTTTTTGCCAAACAAACGCGTTCAATCATACGCAGCAGCAGTGGCTCGCCAGCGAGTGGCAGCATAACCTTTCCTGGCAAACGTGTAGATGTGGTTCTCGCTTGTATAACGGTGACAATTTTGGGAGTCATTTCATTCTCCATTTCAGTAATGTGTATACTACACTTTTACAGTTTGGGTGAGGTGTGAAGCTTTTCGCATCAGTCTGTTGGATTCAAGGGTGGTATTTGCATGCAAACGCTGCTCTATTCCCAGTACTTCACGACATACGTCGGCAATCAGATAACACGAAGTTCCGTCATTCTGAATTGGCGACATATCTAGCAACTCGTTGCGGTTGAAGTATGAGTGAAATGGCTTTCCGAGTGCGATGCCCACATATACAACCGATGAGTATTGAGTAATGATCTCTGAAGAGTTTGCAATCATAGCATTGATATCACCAGTTCTGTACACCAGCGCGCTTGGAATCTCCTGTCGGATCTCTTCCTCTGCACGTTCAAATTTTTCGTTTGGGTGTAGTTTCACCACGACTTGACGGTCACCTACAATCTCTCGTACTTGGCGCAAGAATTTTCGTCTGTTGTCGTACTTAAACGTCTCTCGAGCATCCGAAGTAGCTACAAGTACATGGCCGTGAATTGGAAAGGCATTTTCTAGGAAGCTATTGAAGTTGTCGAAGTTTGGGATACCCGTAACGCGAATCTTTGCGGCATCAACACCCTTGTTGGCAAAATGCTTTTTATACCCTTCTGAAGCCACACAGAATGCGGAATACATGTGCGACAATCCGGTCGTAGATGTACTGGCTAGGTACCTTGGCAGCTTCAACGCTTTCACAATGTGATACATAGCGTTCTCAGGGTCCGTCATCCCTTCTTGAACCAAGACTATAGGTGTGTTGCGGATCGTAGAAGGTACAACAAGGTCTGAACAAGTAACGACTAAGTCGTAGCTATTCTGCGTTGCATCTTCGTCTACCAACAAATTGTTTTGTTCAAAGTATTCAAGTGCACGTTTTCTGAATGTAGAACCCAGTATGGTGAACTCTACCAAGTTTCTTTTTGCAGCATACCCTAACAGGCCAGTCGCAAAAAAAGGTGTAAACCAACTCTCTACATCATTTCCCAATGCACGAGCTATGCTGTGCATTTGTGTGGTCTGATTATTCGAACCACCGATAAATAATACCCTAGGCTTTTTCATGCTACAAACATAGCACGACAACATTACCCGGATATGAATATGTTATAGAGTTTGGTTTACACCTTTTTTACAGCGTTGAAACTAGTTTGCTCCCGTCATGAGCTTTCGACTAAGCACCAATGTTTGCGCGCCTGACTGTGCGCGAACCGTATATACCAACACCTGATTAGCAATGTCTGCAAGCGCAGTCTCCGGCACATCCAAGAAGTGTTCTCCTGCATGCAGCTGTGTGGCAGAACTGCGGTACACTTGCTCTCCACCAATCGTATGTATATCGAGAAAGACTGTCGCAGATTTCTGCAATTTTATTGGTATGCTTGTGGTGTTACCAACAATAGGGTTTGGATAGTTCTGGAACAGTGTTAGCCAATCTGAAGTTGTCTTCTCTTCATCTGCCACAGAATTGGGTTCCACTTGTTGCTGTACAAACGTCACTCTTGTACCACTGTGAAACGGGCCACTATACACCCTTCCTGCACTTGCGTCAAACTCGATATTTGGACCAATTGTCCAACTGTTGTTCACGGTGTCTGCAACTCCGACTGCAGGTTGGTTTGATGCATTGGTGTCTTGAACCCGTTCTCTTGTGCCAAAGCCAACACGGAATGGCCTATCTGAAACTCGCAACGTATCGTGAACGAGATCTCTCAAATAGATATCAAATGTCCAGTTAAAAATGCCGAATGTTATCTTGGGATCGATTTCGTATTCAAAGTTTCCAAAGTTGTGCCTTACTGAAACGTAGTTTGTGTCATTCGGGTCCAATTCTTCGTCGAGTTCAATGTAGAAATCCAATTCTTCGAACACGGCTTCGCGTTCTGTGATAGGACGAGATTCATGCTTGTAGCGCTGTGGCCTCATTCTTTCATTGATAGTTCCACCCACACCGAGTTCTACATTCTGTTCTAGGAGCCATTCGTGAGCTTCCATAAAGGAAGTCATGCCATCATCATTTTTGTCAGCATCAGGATCGCCAAAACACTGTACAAATGCCCATGTGTATTCACCAACACGAACAACTTCACCACCTGTTGAGATGTTTCTAGTCCATGAAGACGTGTCATTGCTGCATGCCGTAAAGACTTCGATCGATTGGTCTCGTAGGCCCGGCCAATTCTCAAAAGCGCGTATTGCGGAGCCAGATCGACAAGCATCAATAACCACACAAACTTCTTCCGCTCGGGACACATCGAGAGCACTAGCCAGGCTTGCATATAACATGCCTTCGCCAACTTCGTCGTTTGTCACCATATACCCGTCGCTTCCGTGACCTGAGTAATAGAAATACACTTTCTTGTACTTGCCAGCCATTGATTCGAGTTTATTTCTGATCTCAAGCTTCGAGGCATTGTGCATTACTTCTATGTTTTCTTCAGCCAAACGCGGCCCCATGCTTTCTAGCATCAGATTCTTTTTCATGAATTCAATATCTTGAGAAAATGCCTCTTCTTGCCTCTCAGTGTCTGCTGAGCCACTCACAAGAACGGCACACACAGAATCCCGCTGCTCCGGTACTTCCTCTTCCTCGATTGTGGTGGTAATCTCTTCGTCCAAAGGCTCAGGCGGAGTTCCGCAAATCAAGTCGTTGGATATCAGCCTATCACCAAACAGCGACAAATACGGATTGCCATCAATAATCGGCCAAAACTTTGTGTCATATGACGTTATCTCGCCGCTTTGTTGGTCGATAAACACAAGATCTCCAGGGTGGCCGAAACGCACATCTTTATTGAGGTCAATCCAAGCGAGCCAAGCTGGTTGGTTCACCTCAACTTCGACCTCGCCATCTGCACTAGCCACGATAGTTCCTGTCTCCAATGGTTCCTGAGGTGAGAAGGCCCAAATGTCGTCTAGGTTATACCCCTTGAATCCGATGTATTCTCCCAAACGGGTCTTCATTGCCTCACGGTCAAGGCCATTGGATTCAATCGTAAATTCTACTTCACACACACCCTCGTCACTCTTGTCGGTAAACTCCCAATGGAATTTCGCAGTAGTCACCCCTGCTTTAATTCCCGTTACCATAAAACGCCCTTCTAACTTGTCTTCAAGATACGTGGACTCAAATTCCAGAAACTCCGGATCGTACTCCATGGCAAGAAAATTACCGCGCGAGAATCCATCGCCTTCAAGGACTACTTCAGACATCTCACCTAGGTCAACCTTCAAGGCTATGCCGGGACAAAAGAAGGCTTGAATGTTTTCAGGCACTGCGAAAAAAATGAGTAGCAACGCATACAAAGAACTTCGTAAAACAGGTTTCATACTCAGCTTCCAAAATGTAAGGGGAATACAATCGATTTTTGACAGATCGGCCGTATTATACAAATTTCCCTGATTTTTCGTTGTTTTCGCAGTGCCTTTTACATGTTGCTTTTTTGCCTACATCACCTCCCAGTTCAGCGAGAGAGAGAGATATCTCCCTGGCATTGGAACATGTCGTGATGCGCCTCGCGGTACAAAAAACGTATCAAAAAGATTGTACATTTCTGCATGAGCAGAAAGCGATGATAATACGCGAAAAGAAGTCCGCAAACTCGAAACAACAGCCGTCTGATTTGCCAACTCTTTGTGCAGCAAGTCTGACTCAAATGGGGATTTCAGGTACACAACGGTACTTAGCCCACATTCGATGTCATCAAGACTAAACACAATATCATTCGCCAGTGATGGCTGCGAATATGTGGGCAGCCATGTTTCTAGATCACATGAGTACCGACTATGAATATCAGCGGAAAACCTGAGCCCAACAGTAGGTCCATCAAAAAGGAGTGAACTCGTTGCGCCAGCACCAACCGCGGTGCCAATGTGTTGATACTGCTTGACCTCATCGCCGAGGGCGCGAATCTCATCCGTATTCAGATCCGTCCACAACGTCGACTCTACACTCCAGTAGCGGCTGAGTTGCAGTGTGTGCGAGTAAGAAAGACTGGTTTCCACCGCACCTTGCAATCTAGGATTACCTACAATAGCAACCTCGTCATATGGATCCGAGAAGAAGAATGCATAGAGTTCTCGTTCTGTCGGGACAACTCGCTCTATCACAAACGCAAGTTTCGAGGTAGATTGATCGGTGTTTGTGCCGTATTCAATCTCGGCAAACGGTGACAGAAACGACCGTGGCTCAACCTCACCTACCCAACCCGCGAGCATGCGAGCACCGCGCCTATCCAACAAATGAGATGCCTCAGCTTCAAGACCGATCTTCACCGCAAGCCAATGGTGTGCGAACTGCCATGACTGCTCGGCAGAAGCAACGATACGATGTCGTTCGACATTGGCAATATTGGACATCCACGATGCTTCTTGAGCAGTTTCCATGGCAATCATATCCATATCTGCGTCCCACTTCTCAGTTGTTGCGGACATCGTGATTGTACGAATCGTGTTGCTATCTGAAAACACGGCCTGTGTACGCACACCTACATTGCTGCGATGTGAATACATGGGCATATACATGTTGGGCATGAATTCACGGTTGCGAATCTCTTGCTGCGTCCGGTTGTAGTCGTCCATTTCATGATACATAAACTGCGCATGGGCTGTAACTGCAAGAGAAGTTGCTTCGTTCTCTAGAACTTTCAGCGTTGTCCACATCAAATTACTTCGTGAATGGCGAGTATCCATCAGGAGTTGTGCGTAGGCATTGAACCCTGTGAACTGACCGATGTACCCTGCACTCAGTTGATCTGATTGCCATTGCAACGCCAATCCGCCTCGGGTGGATGAATCGGCCACAGTGCGTCCATTTCCATCCTCATAGTTCCCATCCATTGCAATGAATCCATGTGTTACAATCGCCCCTGAACCTACGGGTGCAGCTGCACGTACATCTGCTTTGTAGAGCGATCGCATCACTCCGGCCCTAAGCGCTACGGATGCTTCCAACTCTTCCACTTTGGCCACACGGGTAGTGAACTCTGCGGCACGACCATTGCCGATGCCTCCCATCACATCAAACTGAGCAAAGTCTGTAAATAACGTATGTGCGGGTTCCATGCCGTCAATACAAGCGGCATGCACTTCAATATCATTCAGCGTTGTTTTGCTTTCATGAGGCAGTCTTCCGCGAACCGAAATCTGCGAAAAGGCATCTCCCGGCATAGTGTGAACTACACCGGGGATATGCACGCAATTGTCGTGAACACCTGGTTCTTCAGTTTCGTCAACTTCAGCTACAACAAGCACGATGCTGTCTTGCTCTTCCGCTGCGGTCAGCTCACCAGTTGGCAAGCCAAAGCACGCGGCAACGAGCGCGACCAACAATAGGCGATATGTGGGTGTACTCATTGCACATCAACTTCAAATGTTAACGTGTCACCAGCAAACTCACCACTGTGCAGCACAACATGCATCTGCCAAGGTCCCGTCATGCTAAAATTGACTTCGCCACTGTACTTCCCAGCTTCAATTTCTACGGGCTGTACATTACCACTTGAGCCATGTCCCATGCTTCCCATCCACGGATAAAACTCGAGTGAATCAACACTCAGGGGATCGAAATCGTGGTGCTGCGGGCTGTACATATACAAGTCAAATGACTGCTTGCCAACTTGCCAAGCTCTGCGTTCAATGGAAGCGAACAACCTGTTGTCACCGGCATTCAGGATGTCCACTAGTCCACCAGCCTCAACAACAACTGGGAATTCAACACTCACGACGCCGTGATTGACAGTTGAGATAGCGAGCTGCAACGTCCACGAAGTATCTGACTCCGACGGCATTGTGAACAGTACGCCGTGGCGATATATTCCAAACTCACCAACCTGTGAGAAGAGTCCTGTTGGAGCACCGTGTTGCATGCCACTCATCATGCTCATCTGAGGTGTTATTTCAATGTGACTAATGCCTATCAACTCGCCGTCCATAGCCACAGTAAAGTGCAGTTCGTTAAACCCATTTGTGAGGGACGGTTCGCGCGAGTACATGGTGACGGACATATCTTCAACTTCGACAGTAGTATGCTCGTACAAGTCATCCAACACAGATGATGTGCTTGGTGAGGTTGGATCGTCTGAACAAGAGATTAAGAATAGCGCAACAGTACACGAAAGTAATGCAATGAATTTCATGATTATAATTCCAGCTTGTGATAAAAAATTTGTAGGTCGGTTTGAAGGCCTACAATGCTGGAGGATGAAACACAGATTGGCTACAGCCGAGAAGGGTGGTCGCGTTGCACACTTCGCTAGCGAGAACTTTACACTCAGTGGGTGTGGACAACTCAGATATGTATGAAACAGACAAAAAAGGAGCAAACTCAATCGTCAGTACTTGATTGAGTGGTGAATCTGAGGCATTGGTTGATTGTTCTACAAAACAAGAGCCTTGACAGCAGGGGTCAGCAACGTTTTCACAGAGCGCAGATGCAATTGCCTTCTTGTTCATGCTGTACACTCCCCACACACTCAATTGGGAAACACCTGTAAACAACAGTGAGAACACGAGGAAAAGTACGGCGATATTATTGCGCAAACTCATTGTTATGTTTCGACGCTGTTCGCTTGAAATGATTTTACATATTCTGGCCACGCAGATCGCAAGTACAAGCAAAACGGCAGCCACCAAATCAGGTCATTTGTTGCAATCAAAACGATAGAGGCAAGAGGCCACTCGCCAGAGAGGAACATATACACCCAACCGAGCGGACCGAGCACCTTTCCCAGCAGTCCAACCGCAGCAATCGCGAATCCATCGCGCGGTCGCCGAGCCACTTCCAAATAGAGCAGTCCGTACACGCCAATGACCATGGCCAGGCACGCAAATATCACGGGGTGATTCAACGGCTCCACTTCAGCAATATGAAAAAACCATTGTGGGTACAGCGAGCTCAATCCAGCCCACACAACATTGTAGAGTCCGGCAGCTATGAACAACACTCTATGCCATGTTTTGACTACCACTACACGCAGTCTGCAGTTTCGAGAAGTTCTCGTTCAAGAATCTCTCGGTGATCTGGATGTGCTATCTCTATCAGCGCTTTGGCACGTTGACGTAGGTTCTTGCCATACACATGAGCAACACCATATTCTGTGACAACATAGTGAACATGAGCTCTAGTGGTGACAACACCTGCACCCGGCTTCAAGCACGATACAATGCGTGAGACTCCATGCTTCGTAGTGCTTGGAAGTGCGATAATAGGCTTACCACTTTCTGAGAGTGCAGCACCGCGAATGAAGTCCATCTGACCGCCAACACCGCTGTACATTTTACTGCCAATGGAATCTGCACATACTTGACCCGACAAGTCAATTTCGATTGCGGAATTTATAGCTGTGACTTTGGGATTCGTTCTGATAACTGCAGTGTCATTTACATAAGCAACATCAAGCATCGCAACAGAAGGGTTGTCGTGCACGAAGTCATACAACTTCCGAGTTCCCATAATGAAACTCGAAACAACTTTGCCTGGATGTTTGCGCTTCTGCGAGCCATTTACGACACCAGATGCAATCAATGGGATGAGTCCATCAGAAAACATTTCTGTATGAATGCCCAAATCTTTGTGGTGTGTGAGAGCAGCAAGAACCGCGTCGGGAATTGCGCCAATGCCCATCTGCAGGGTTGCTCCGTTTTCAACTAGCGAAGCAACATGAAGACCGATCTGTTTCTCCACTTCTCCAAATGGTCGAGGGTGAACCTCATGCAGAGGATCATTTACTTCTACAATGGTATCGATATCGTTCAGGTGTATCATGCCATCGCCTAACGTTCGCGGCATATTCGGGTTCACCTGTGCAACAACTATTCGCGCACATTGTACGGCTGCAAGGCTGGTGTCGACACTCACACCAAGACTGCAGTACCCATGTGAATCTGGCGGTGATACTTGAATCAGCGCAACATCTACGGGGAGCAGTCCACGACGAAACAACAAGGGTGCTTCACTCAGAAACACCGGTAAATAGTCGCCTCGTCCCTCTTGAACGGTTTGGCGAACATTTGCGCCAACAAACAGTGCGTTGACGCGAAATGAAGATGCATATTCTGGCTTGCAGTAAGGTGCTTCTCCTTCCGTGTGCAAGTGTACGATCTCTACATCTTTGAGCTCGGATGCCCGATTCGTCATCGCCTGAATTAGTTGTTGGGGAGCAGCGGCAACGGAATGAATAAACACGCGGTTTCCACTTTGGATACACTTGACCGCTTCGGCCGAACTAACTGGTTGTTTGAACATGTATCGGAAACCTCATGTATGTGAAACTTCAAATCTCTCTATAAATTCTTTGACAATCGAGTCTTGCGATTGTCTCAATTCTTCTGGAGTTCCGTGAAAGTGCACCTTTCCTTTGTGCAACATCGCAACTTGGCGAGCAACTTTGTACACAGAGAACATATCGTGGGTGATCACTATGCTTGTGACATTCATCTTCTCTACGAGATCTGAGATCAAGTTGTCTATCTGTTCTGATGTCACTGGGTCCAAACCCGTAGTTGGCTCATCATACAAGATATACTCTGGCTGACCAACCAAGGCGCGTGCAACTCCTACACGCTTGCGCATTCCACCTGAAAGGTCACTAGGCTTTTTGTCTTTCAGTATCGCGTATTCGCGATTGAATTCGTCGGTTGTGGTCTTATCCGGATCCGGCAACAGCTGAACAGCAGACAGAACGCGACGGGCTTCGGAGTCTAGCACCGACTCATCCGTTTCACCATGTTCTTGCAGTGACAACACAACATTTTCATACACGGTCATGGAATCGAATAGGGCTGCAGACTGAAACACATAGCCAACACGCTTGCGCAAGGCAAACAAATCCCTTGGCGACATTGTATTTACGTCTACTCCATCAATCTCCACACTTCCCTGATCCGGCTCAAGCAAGCGCACAATGTGCTTTAGCAACACGCTTTTCCCGCAACCAGATGGACCAATAATACAAATGGTCTCACCTGTTGGAATCTCGAGGTCTATACCATTGAGTACAGACTTAGGGCCAAATGCTTTATGGAGATTGTTGATGCTGATCATGAGTTGCGACCTTTGTGAAAAACCAGTACAAAGATACGAAAGAACAAGCTCAGAAACCTATGCAAGGTCTGAGTTAAAGAACGTCCCAATATTGCTGCTCCTAGCTGTAGAATGACTGAGAATGAGCTTCGCGGTTTGAACAGCAAACTGCAATACAAACCACTCTTTTGATTGCATTCTGTTGTTTTCTGTTGTGATCGCTAGCTGTTGTATAACCTCGGCTGCTTTGATATACTGTTTAGCACTTTGCACGACGCCCAAATTGAGCGACATACACTTGCGCAGCGAATGCAAGGCCTCTCGAATTTTACTCAGGTCTCGGTTCGAACTCTTGGTCGTAGCTATAAAAACGGCAGGTTGTAGGACTTTTGTAGACTGACGAATTTGCCGGCTTACATCTGAGGCTGATGCTTTGGCATACACCACTGCTTCAGTCAACGAATTCGACGCAAGCCTGTTGGCACCGTGCAATCCAGTACTCATCAACTCACCACCAACATACAGGTGTTTGATTCCGCTATTGCCTGCGCTGTCTACAGCAACTCCACCGCAGCTATAGTGCGCTGCCACATCGACTTGTATAGGATCTCTACTAGGGTTCTTGTGCCATGCCTCACATGCTTTCCAAAACTGAGGAAATTGTTGTTGTAGCAATTCTGGTGGCATGTTGCTTGAATCTAGATAAACACCACCATTCTCTAACGTTGTGTGCTTCCACACTAGTCTTGCAAGCTTGTCGCGCGTGAGCATCTCAACATATTGACCGTCTCCTGCTCGCAACCTTCTTCGGTGTTCGTCTACAAGTATTGAGCCTGCTCCACGCAAAGCCTCTGTAGCCAATTGCATTCGGCCACTTTTCGGAGCAACCATCGCCGTTGGGTGAAATTGGATGAATTCTAAGTCCCGAAGTGTTGCGCCTAGATTTTTTGCCAAGGTAAGTCCAGACCCAACGGCCGTTTCTGCATTCGTTGTACGGGCAAACACTCCTCCAACACCACCGGTACACAAATACACAATGTCGAATTCCTCACTGTACATTTCACAGTTGCTGTCAATGTAAGTAACAACAAACACTGGTGACTCTGTAGGCACACAATCGCGCTTCTCGATAGAGGTGACAAGGGTCTTAGATACATGCCGAACACTTGCGTACGTTTGCAATTTGCGTCCGAGCGTACGAACAAGTTCACTCCCTGTAGCGTCTGCTCGGTGTACAATACGAGCTTCACAATGACCGCCTTCTTGGTGGAAATTTAAAGCGCGTTCATTTTCATCAAAGACTACACCGTAATCCAACAAGGTCTGCAATGCACTAGCAGAGCCCGACACAACTCGATCTACCACATGTACATCGTTGGCAAATTCACCAGCTAGGAACGTGTCTGCTTTGTGTCGAGAAATGGCCTCGATATCTGGAGACGACACAGCTAGGCCACCTTGAGCATAAGCGGAATTATTCTTGGGAGCATCGGCAAACACTGTAAGACGGACACTTGATTCTCTGAGTCTGAGAAGCTCAAGTGAGAATACAAGCCCTGCCACCCCAGCCCCAACGACTGCTATCTTCTGTGGTGTGTTCATGAGAATACAAACATTCGTTCAATAGAGCGAAGTGCACGGGCAGCCAACGCTGGCTCAACAAATACTTCTCCTGAACCTTCCACCAAGCAGTTGCGAATTTTTCCGAGTGTGTTGAGTTTCATGTACCCGCATTCGCTACAGGAGCATGAATTGTCTTCTTCGGCTGGAGCAGCAATTACTGTTCGACCTCCGCTCTCTGCAGACAATCGAGTAGCAAGACCCACCTCAGTTCCCATGATAAAACCTGGTGCATTTGAGCTTTTCACAGCTTGTAGCAATTGCGACGTAGAACCCACAAAATCACTGATTTCCAAGATGCTAATGTGTGCTTCTGGATGAGAAATAATCTCATAAGAGGGAAACTGTTCTTTGAGTTTGAGTAGCTTTTCAGCTGACAGTGCTTGGTGTACATGGCAGACGCCGCGCCACTTCTTCAATTCAATTCCCGTCTTTCCTTCTAAATACACCGCTAAATTTTCATCTGGAATAAATATGAGAGGCGCTTCTTTACTCAATTCTCTGACAATGTGCTCAGCATTGGAAGATGTACACGCAACGTCCGACTCCGCCTTCACATCAGCGGTGGTATTGATATATGTGACCACCTTGTGGCCGGGGTATTGCTTCTTCAATGCAACAACATCCGCTGCTGTTATAGAACTAGCGAGTGAACAGCCTGCACTCGGATCCGGCATATATACAGAGCTACTAGGATTGATAATCTTTGCTGTTTCTGCCATAAAACGAACGCCGGCAAACACTATGTTCTCGGCCTCACAGGCTGCGGCTCTTTTAGCTAACTCTAAGCTATCTCCTACATAGTCAGCTACACGCTTTACATCGTCTGTCTGATAGTAGTGTGCTAGAATAACAGCGTTCTTTGCTTGCGCCAACTCGCGTATTTCTTGGTACTGGTCAGAATGTGTATATGGTTCTTTCTGAGCAGATTCGGCCAACATAAATGCCTCTGTTTGGAGTATGAGGTGTAGTTGAATATGTGGTTGTGTTTTCTATTGTCTTGTCTAATGCAACAACAGCGTAGCATTCTTAACAAGTTCTACATTGTCAACACCCAATCCCTCTTGCTGGAATCGCAGCACACCATTCTCATCGATGAGACTGATGATATTTGAGTGCGAATAATCGATTGGAGAGATCTCCGTATAGCGCACCGCCATGATATTTGCGAACTCGCGAGTGTTTTCTTCTGAGCTTCGCAGGAATGTCCACCGCTTATCCATTCTGTTGTCAGCAATAAATTTTTGCATCACTGCTGGTGTGTCATTTTCCGGATCAATGCTTACCAAAACAAAATGGACATCAGACATTCCATGTTCGTCTAAATCTGCTTCAATTCCTTTCATGTCTGCAACAAGGCGCGGACATGCCGCTTTGCACGTGCTGTAAATCATGGCAAGAACAACTGGTTTTCCTTGTAGGGAGTTCAGCTGAACTTGCTCCCCGAATTGATTCTCCCACGAGCTCGTAAGTTGATATACCGACAAACCATCTTCTTCGCTGAAAACCTCAGCATGTTCGGTACTTTCTTGGGGTTCAGCCTTTTCACTACTCGATTCACAAGCGAGCAGACTCAGAGCAAACAGGAGTATGAGACTAACATTCTTCATAACTCTATCCTTCGTTACAAGGCGCATCTAAAGCCTAGGCCACGCAAAGTGTACTTTGCTTCGATGCTGTTTCTAAAAGCGTATCTCATGAACGCTGCATAGTTCATAAGGTCTGACGCACCCAATGAACCAGCACCACAGAACAAACCGGCGTTGTTGTTGTCCCGATTCTCGCCTGATATCATGATAGCATTGAAGTCAGATGTCCACTCCCACACATATTTATGGATATCATATACTCCCCAAATATTTGGTGGATACAATCCCACTGGCAGAAGATTAGTTCCACGCAATTCATATGCTTTCAAGATTGAGGCAGTATACACTGAATCTTTGCGTGCATCTACAACTTTGCTATCTGCCATAGCCACAAACTCCCACTCATTGGTGGTAGGGAGTCGCATGCCTTGACACTCACAATAAGCTTTGGCTGCAAACCAGGAAACACTGGCAACTGGCGCAAACTTCAACGAATCGGTAAATGTCGTGTCACTCGTCCAATACGACAGATAGCCTTCATCGGCAAACAGACGTCTTACATTCGACTTCATCCATTTGCGGTTTTCTCGTACAAATGTCAAAAACTCTTGATTGGTTACAAGGTGCGGCATAATCGAAAACGAATCAACGAACACTGACTCATTGTCAACTACACCGTACATAGGAACAAAGTATCCACCTGATACATCTGCCATGTGGTTAGTATCGCTGGCGTGTGACGAGTACATGAGCGACAGGCCAAATATCATGGAGGCAAGGAGACTTCTCTGAATTGAATTCATCTTGCCATACCAGATGGATACTCTATTCAACATTCAACTACCCTACTATCTGAGTTTCTTTACGTCTTCTGGTGAAACAACGGTTCCGTTGTTGCCCCAACTGTTGTACAAAAATGTCATCACATTAGCCACCTCTTCATCACTCAATATCTGAGCTGGCATTTGGCTATTGTATGTTTGACCGTTTACTGTGATCTCGCCTTCTAGTCCGTGAATCACCGCACTTATTGCTCTGTCCTTATCAGCATTCAGGAAGTCTGAGCCAGCCAAAGGTGGGAACACTGTACCAAGGCCTTCACCGGATGGTTGGTGACAAGCGAAACATGCGTTATTGTAAATTTGTTTTCCGCGAGCGATTGACTCTTCTTTGGTTGCGGCCGGCTTAGCCTCTTGCGTTGCTGGGACATTGGCATCTTTGTGCATAGTCGCCCCTTCCGGATTGTATATCCCATCGAGAACCTCACCTTCGAATACGAGGTTGTTCTTCTCGCCTTCAACATTGAGAATCCCGAGGGCTCCTTTGTTGAATGTTCTGAAAATAGAGTGATCTACCAAAATGAGATTTGAAGGCACTTCGGCTTTAAGTTCAACTATAGCGGCACCACCAGCCGGTACGAGCGTTGTTTGCACGTTGTTGTTGATTGCGCTACCACCTTCGATATACACCTTGTCGAATATCTCGCCAATAACGTGGAACGAAGACACCAAGTTTGGTCCACCATTACCCACAAACAAGCGGATTGTCTCTCCGGCTTTGGCTACAAGTTTATCTTCATTTGTAAGTGCACCAACTTTGCCATTAAAGAGTACATAGTCCGGCTCTTCGTCATATGCTTTCTGCATGTCAAAGGCCTGAAGACCTGGTTCACCATGCTTTCCTTGTGTGTAGAAGTCGCCTTGCATCACATAGTATTCGCGATCAACAGGTGGCAAACCACCTTCTGGTTCCACGAGAATCAAGCCATACATACCGTTGGCAATGTGCATGCCAACTGGAGCTGTGGCACAGTGATACACGTATAGTCCCGGATTGATGAGTTTGAACTTAAATGTCTTTTGGTGCCCTGGAGCAACAAATGATGCTTCAGCACCCCCACCTTGACCTGTTACTGCGTGCAAGTCAATGTTATGCGGCAACTTGTTGTCTGGGTGATTTTTCAAAACGAATTCAATTTCATCACCAACACGTCCACGGATGAACGAACCCGGCACTGTGCCACCAAATGTCCAAAACACATACTCAACCCCCTCAGCTATCTCTCCCTTTTTCTCAATGATCTCGAGTTCAACACGAAGCTTTTTAGCGGAGCGATTTCCAACCGGAGGTGGTACATGTGGAGGTACACCCAGTTCTGCCAATTCATACGTTCCAACAGTTTTGATTTTAGTGTTGTCTTTCAAAGCACTCGTCTTGTTCTCACAACTCACAAGCATGAGCACCATGCACAATGCTGTAGCATACGCAAAGACATTTCTCTTAACTTTCATGTCACACACCACATATAATGATAAAAACTAAAACAATGCTTAGACTATTCATATATCTACAACAACCATCCGTGGCTGCCAGCGACAGCACCAGCGATTGTTAACATTGACAAACCTAAAAGGAGTACATGCACTCTTGATGAAACCCGTAGAAACTGTTCTGCAGGAATTGTCATACCATTGCGTTCCATTTTTCTGCGCAACACTGGTTCAACAATCAAGAGTATCACACTGAACACAAGCCAAATCAACACCATTGCATGCATCCACCAAAAACGAACATCTGAAAACCTCGACCACAGACTCATGACATCTATCATGTAGATACCAGAAAATCCTGTTAAGGCAACGCTTATCTTGGCGTATTTCGAGAATTGTCCCTCAATGCTCTCAAAAAGGCCTACAGGGTCCTCAGCTCGACGTGCCTTAACATAGGGAAGTATTACCGCCGTCACAAAAAACACTCCTCCTATCCACACAACTACGCCTACAACATGTAGAATTCTGGCAACAACTAATGTTTGATGATTCACGATGAAACCTCCAGCTTTCTTTTGGATGTCAGCAGCACAAGAACTCCTATCGGCATGAGTGTCGTTACAAATACAACAACAGTTGCTGGAATACTGACCATCGATCCTTCGAGAATCATTACTAATTCAGAAGCCAAAAACCCAACAAGTAACATGGCAATGCCAACCCTTACTTTTACGGCGCTCTGGAAACCATCGTTCAGGAGAAATATGAGCAAAGAACTAAGAATCCCTATGGTACACAGATGAATAAAGGCGATGATGAAGTAGCGGTTTGCAAGGAACTTGTCCGCAAGTTCGGGAACAACAGATGCGCTTTGCAAAAGAACTCTACTTGCAAATGCAAACAATACTGTTGCTGCCAACCACATGGCGACAGGTTTCAATGATCGCCATGAGATCTCAACAACTATCCTTTTGATCGGAGCCAACAGGTACAACAGTGTACCAGCTGCAAGAAGTGCAGCCGGCATCACATAATCTGCAAAAGTCATATTCATGAGTGACAACGCAATACTCGGAAGCAAACCAGCGATGTACACAACAAGTGCAGTGTGTAACGCCTTTCTTAGTTTTTTACTCAGAAATTGTTCGTAATGGAGTAAGACGACACTGAGTGCAGCCAAGAGAAACCAACCATTGTACTGCAAGTGTAGAAACGTATAAATGAGCGATTGGTAAAGTTCTGAGCCAGCCATCCCCTTGGCTGCAACAGCTCCTATTGCAAACGGAAAGAGAGTAGAAAACAGCCCAACACCCACCGAGCTATACAACGCGAGCGAGGCCAGCGAATGCTGACTTGTATGCTGTTGTCTTGTAGACAGTATTGTGTATGCATACAACCAGTTCAGAACCTGAAACAGAGTTGAGAGTGTTATGGATATTACCCCGTAACCTTCGTACAAGAAGGCCCAACCTATTCCAACCAGCACAACAACAGTGAGAGAGTATTGCAATTGCACGCGCTTCGCATTTCGGGAAGACTGGGTGAGAAACGTACTGGTAGTGAGATAGAAAAGAATTAGATACACCCAACCTTGAAACGCCAAGTGTGAGTGTGCATGCAGAGTATGGTCATACTCAAATGCAAACCCAAACTCCAAGCCAGCCTTCATGTATGTTCCCAATCCAGCAGCAACTGCAAAGAACCCGAGCGCTGTTTTGGGTGCGTGTTTATACGCTAGAGGGCCACGCATCAGTATGTTCTTCGTTGCTTTCATAACTTACAGTACAAACATAAGAATAATTCCGGACTAATTTGTCCTTTATTATTTTTTGATTACTTTTGTCTAGAGAGAAATAAACATGTTCAGTAAAGCATGCACATATGGAATTCGTGGAGCCCTGTATATCGCCTCGCGCTCGAAAGCGGGTGAGTTTACAGGTGTAAAGGAAGTAGCTAGCAAGCTCGACATTCCCCAGGCCTTCACATCTAAGATTTTACAAACTCTTGTAAAGAGTGACATTGTTACCTCGGTGCGCGGTCCCAACGGCGGTTTCAAGCTCAATGATGAGGTTTCCAAAACTGTACTGGATGTGGTATTGGCGATTGACGGTACAGACTACTTTGTTGGGTGCGCTCTGGGATTGACCGAGTGCAGTTCAGAGAATCCGTGTCCACTTCACACCGAGTTTGTCAACATCAGGAGTTCACTCCGCAATCGCCTCGCGGCAATGTCACTCTCAGAAGCCCGAGAACTTTTAGAAGAACAACATTTTCGAATATCTGGATAAAAGGAAAATTTACGATGGAACATCTTCTCGATACTAAAGTGAGCAAAATTGTTGCTCAAAACTACAAGACTGCACAGGTGTTTTCGCAGTATGGCATTGACTTCTGTTGCAACGGCGGAATTCCCCTGCGCGATGCATGTGACAGTAAGAATGTTGACAAACAGACTGTTGTCAATCAGATTGAGGTACTGCTGACCTCACGACCAAAAGTAGACTACAACTCCCTTTCGCTAACTTCGCTGATCGGACTAATTCAAGATACGCATCATGAGTATGTGCGTAGCATTACGCCTATCATCCAACAATACCTTGAAAAATTGAGTAGAGTTCACGGTGGAAACCACCCAGAACTTCACACAATTAGAGCGGAGTTTGATGCCTCAGCAACCGAGCTCGCGGCTCATATGATGAAAGAGGAACTCGTACTGTTTCCATACATAACTCGTTTGGAGCAAGCAGCCAAGAATGGCACTGATTTGCCGGAGTCACAGTTCGGAAGTGTTGAGAACCCAATTGCTACTATGGAAGCAGAACATCAGCAAGAAGGTGACCGATTCAGAAGAATTGCTGAACTCTCCAGCGACTACACCGCTCCGAAAGATGGCTGTCAAACATACAAGGTCGCGTTTGCAAATTTGCGAGACTTTGAGATTGACTTGCACAAACACGTGCATTTAGAGAACAACATCCTGTTCCCAAGAGCAATCGCCCTGTACCAGCAACTGCAAGAACCTGCACCTCAATGCCAAGTATAGAGACTCACTGTTTGGAGCGTCTGAACTCTGATTGTAAGGCGCTCCTTCCTTTTTCGCGCCTACCCTTTCTTGTCGATGAAATCGATCACGAGAACTTGTTGATTACGACCTCGTTTGGCAAATGGTCTGGCCTGCTCCTTTCCGCAGTATGCAATGCACTGCAAGAGCCCACCGTCCACTTCATTAATACCGGATACCATTTTAGGGAAACACTCGAGTACAAGAAAACTCTGGAATCTCTATGGGGCATAAATGTAGTTGAGGTGTACCCCTCTCCAGAGCGTCACAGAATGACAAAACAACAACGCATGTGGCAAGACAATCCACATGAGTGTTGCAACGTAAACAAAGTTGAACCACTCAACCGTATCAAGAACAACTACAGTTTCTGGGTTTCGGGACTTATGGGCTGGCAGACACCTCACAGAAGTTCACTCAATATCATTCACAATCGCGAAGATATTGTGAGGATTCACCCTCTTATCGATCTTACCGAAGATCAAGCCATTCTACATTTTGATGAGTTGCACGTTCCACGACACCCGCTGGCCAACAAGGGGTTTGAATCAATTGGTTGTTCGCAGTGCACACATCGGGGGAAAAGCAGAACAGGCCGCTGGTCCGGTCATTCAAAAACCGAATGCGGCCTGCACTTGTAAATAGTCCGAAAAACTACAAATCAATTGTTGGTGTAATATTCAACATGATGTATGCCCAATAGTTGAGCCCATCTGTCGCATTTCTCAACATTGCCATAGTTTCCGTTGCGGAAAACACAGAGACACCTACTGCAAGTGCTGCACGAGGTTGAACCATATGCTTCCAATGTACATCTGCTTCTATTCCTAAGTCGTTGCCAGAATCTACGAGATTACCGAAGGATACGTCTTGGTCAGCTAGAAAATAATGCACATCTACACCAATTGAACCGCCTTCGTACCCCATGCTGCCCTTCAGAAAAACGTCAATCAAGCCCACAGAATTACCGTGGTTGCCAACATAGAAATAGTCCATGTGCCCATTGAACTTGTGGTTGGTGCCGTAAAAAGGTGTAAACGCATTATTCTTGTCTGTAGACGTCACATCGTCTCCAGATATCTTCTCTCCCCCCAGTTCCACAGCAATATCATCGAGGTTTACTTTTGCGGATGCCTTGAGATAGTGGGCTGATATGTCACGCCCTCCTCCGTCTGTACCTAGCTGCACATATCCAGCCACGTGCACATCAACATCTCCAAAGCTATTCCATGCATTACCGCCAAGTGTGTGGCTGTATTGCGATACAAACACGCTGTCTTCCTCATCAAATGAGTTCGTACCATTGTTGAGAATCAATGCCGACCAACGCAAGTCATTGCTTGGATTTGAAGCAACATGCACCGCCTGCAGGTCGCGGTAGTTCGCCACTGGATAGTTGAGATCGGCGTTTCCACCAACGCGATTGACTCCAATAAGAACAGATGCTGAAACAGTATTGGTGTAATTCACTCGTAGCATGTCATGTGTTCGCCCTTGTTGTGCCCAATCCACATTGCCGAACAAGCGAGAATCATCCAGAATAACCTCTTGGCGTCCAGCCTTTACTTCAAAGGCATCGCCAAGATCAAAAGCCGCCCATGCCTCGTGGACAGAAAACAAACCATCAGCAACTACAAGCTGTGGTGATTGTCCCCAAGTGCGGATATCTTGAACGACAATTTTGCCTCTCAAACTCGGAGAATTTATCATCAACCCCAGCCGTGCTCGCTGAGAAACAAAGAATTGCGATGGGGCGTCAGAATCGGCAACTGGTCCATTGTAGCCATGTTGCAATTCCGCGCGCGGTCGTATTTGTAAGTCAATTGAGCCAGACAATGAATCACTAGCGACAGCAACAGATGAACAGGTAACACCTATTGCAACCAACAAACAGAGAATTGTGAAGTTGCGCATAACAGCACCTTCGAATTTTGTAATGTAAAATCTCTACATTCACAAAATTAATAGGACACTAACTGCTAGGCTATGACGTTAGTCACACTGTTCGACATGGATCAGCAGGGATAGCAGAAAATCATCCTTTTGCTGCTTTTTTATTCATCATATTTATGACGTATTTGCGCATGAAGAGCGGAGGGTATTTGTAGCCTTTTGACATGCGTTGCCCCATTTCAGTGTACTCTTCTCCAGAGGCTCTTTTTGTTCCGAGGCCGTCAACATACCTATTGTACATGCAGAATGCAGCGGCAATAAGTACGGTATCGTGTATATCTTGATCCGTTGCGCCGTGGGCTTTGGCGGCGTCTACGTCCGATTGAGCTACTTCGCGACCACTGATCTGAACTTTTCCTGCTATGCGCAGCAACCACTTCATTTTTTCTGAAATATCGGCGGTCTCAACATTGTCGATCACGCATTGCACAGTTGTTCCGTTATCACCCAAATGAGCATTGACGGCAGCGGTGTGAGAGTCGTGGCAGAAGTCGCAGTTGTTGAGCTTGGAGACATATGAGGCAATGAGTTCTCGCTCGCCTGAGCTCAAATCTGAGGGTCCATGGAGGAGAGTGTGCGCTAGGTTGGATAATGCTTTACCCGTTGCCCCTTTGTAAAAGAGCAACTCAATAATTCCCGGTTGATTGACGCCTGTTTCAATATAGGCCATACACCTTATCCTTGTGGACAACACCTGCTATGGTGCGAATCCCTCGTCTTCGTTTATGATTACCGTCGGTTCGATAATACCGTCTACCCGCACCTGCTCAACTACACGGAAACCTGTTAATTCGACATTGCTATCATCGAGACTTTCCATCGTAAAGAACTCAGAACAAGGACCGCTTACATAGCCGTGGAAAAGGGTGTCGCAGCCGATGCTGACAGTAAATACGGATGCGTCGTCCGCTACCTGAATTCTCTGATACTCTCCAGTTGCAACAACTTCACCAGAAGAGGCAAGTTGGCTCCCTGAAGCAGTCTCTACCCATGACCCAGAAGGCGTGACAACTACAAGTACAGCTTGTTGATTGTTTGTTGAGTCATCGGGAATTTCACGTGTTCGGAACACAACTCCTTCTCCCTCAACTCGAAAATAGCACTCAAACACCTGCTGAGTTTTTTTCCAATCGCGAACAGTTGCGCGACCTTCTGGCTTGAGCACAATTTTTTCTGCGTGTACCACATCAACAGTATTAAGGTCACTGAGAATTTCACCTGGCATCGCATACGGTGACCACGGGTTTAACTGGAAGTGATACGGGTTACAAGACGAACACATGAAGCCCAAGCATGTCACAAATATGAATACCTTGCACTTCATTTAGTCCTCTGAGGAATCGTCTGAATCTTCACTATCGGTAGATTCTTCTGCTTGCTTTTGCTCATCAATCGTTGATTTTAGTCCTGGAACAATTGATTCCGCCCATTGTTCGATAACGCGCTTTTCTTCAGCCGTTAACTCCGCTTCTGGGTGCATTTGCACGTACTCTCGTAGGGGCATCCAGCCTTCTACGACAGCTTCTGCAATTTCTTCGGCAGGAGCTACCATGCTTCCACCGGGTCCAGAGCCAAGCTCGCTAAAGTTTAAGTCTTTTCGCCCGTGCTGAACATGGTCAGCAACAACAAAACTAATAGGTGCAACATACGAGTACCACGGCCAGTCTGTCTCATTTGAATGGCAGTCAAAACAAGCTCTCTTAACAATTGTATAGACAGAATCCGGTATTTCTGCGGCCGCCGTTACTGGCGGATTTGATCTGTCGACCGGAACGAATTGTATACCCACAAATGCCACCAACAAAAACAGCAAAATTTTCTTAATCATTGTTCCATTCCATCTACTTGGAAAAATATACGATCTGACACACCGATGTGTAGACCAAAGAAGCCGGTTGAGAAGGAATCCGGCAAGCCAAGTTCGTCAATGAGTCTATCATCAAAATCAAGCGGGGATGAACCCGTTGTAAAACCGCCAATCAGGCCAACATTGAACATTCTTGTCAAAAACAGATTGACGCGGGATCCTACAGTAAACATTGATGAAGGATAGTATCCGTACTCTATGAACGGTTCAACAGTTAGTTCGTCGGGTAGCAAAGTGTGCCAATACCCCAAGCGCACTGGAAGTACCGACATACCCCACTCTTGCAATCCAAGGGCGTGTAGTGAGAACAGTGAAGTCCCTGCATACAAGCGTTTGTTTAGATATGGCAATGCAACTTTTACGGGTAACATATGCGCGATTAATCCTGAGACAGGTGCTGACTCACCATCAGTTAGCTCAAACAAACCCTTTTCTACGCCAGCATTGACGAGGGCAACGTTCAAGAATCCGATCTGCCAGCCAGAGTGCACATGTTCGTGCCACTGTTCTTCGGTTTCACGCGGATGATTGTGAAAGTCTAGGAAGCTCACACCCAGCCCGATATAAGGTATGCTCGGTTGAGTTGACTCAATTTCCCATTCAGCGTTGCGATTGTCGCGCACAAATGGGGAATACACCGGATTTGTTCCCATAGCGTACCCAGCATATGCTCTGAAGTTGAGTCCGCTCAGAGAGCCGACATCTAGAGACACACCAAGGTTGCCGTACACAGACGGATACATGCCGAATCCAAAGTATGGCGACACCGTGATATATGGGATATCATCGCGCAAGAAATACCGTTTTTTGATATAGATGGGTAAAACTGCACCTAGTGTGTTCTCAGTAGCTGCGTCTTTGCAAATTTCTTCATAAAGATATGTTCCAATGGACCAATTGGCAGCGTCTTGAAACCATCGCAGACGGTATTCTAGAATGCCATAGCGCGTGAGACCGCCAGTGAAAACGGCTGACTCCTCATCTTGCCCAGGCAGGTCGAATCCAAACATTTCATATACACCAAATAGTCCCGGAGCTAATGGATTATCTCCACCACCAGTAGCGGCAAACCCTGCGTATTCGACCAAGCCGTAACGAATAAAATCTGGGTATTCGCGCACAAACAGAGAGTCGTACTGCTGCACAATTCTTGTTCGCGTTTCTGAAGTAGATGAAGGAAAGACAACACCCCGATTCTCGCCCGGTGCATTGTTGCTTTCTTCAACAACTAGAGTGTCGATGGTTGTATTAGTGAGTTTGTATTCTGTTGTGCGCGTAATTCCGCAGGAGTTCAAGGCCATCAAACAGCAAGCGGCAACAACAACAGAAGTACTCAGTGTGCGCGTGTTCCTCATACAACATCAACCTCCAACTCTACTCCGCCTGAGCACTTGGCTGCGATGCGGTCGCCTGCAACAACTTGAGAGACCCCAGCAGGAGTGCCAGTAAAGACACAATCGCCGGGTCTGAGCTCAAACAATTGCGATAGATAGCTCAAGAGTTCTGGAATTGTACGCTGCATGTGGTCAATTGTCGATCGCTGCTTTTCAGTTCCATTCACAGTACAAGAAATTTCAAGCGAGGTATCAATTGGTTGTCCGTCTGTTGGTATGAGTGGAGAGACTGGACCCGAATGACGAAAACTCTTAGCTACTGTCCACGGCAGCCCCATGTCTTTAGCTTTTCGTTGAACATCGCGCAGAGTAAAGTCAATCCCCACTCCATATCCCACCACGTGCTCCCACACTTGTTCAGGAGCAACATCCACCATGGGTGACCCTACAACAACAACGGCTTCGACTTCGTGATGCATGTTCTGAGAAATACTGGGAATACGAACTTGTGCTCCTGATGGCGCGTATGCACAAGGAGGTTTCAGAAAAACGACTGGGTCGCCGGGAACGGCATCACCCATTTCTGCAATGTGGTCAGCGTAATTCTTGCCGATACAGAACATCGACCCGACTACCAAGTCGCGAGTGCTGTGTTGTTCACTATCGCCATGCCACTGCCACACATCTTGATGTTTCATAACTTTCTCAGGCTGTAACCATAAAACGGAAGAAGGACTAATAATCCTCTTTGTGAAGCAAGAACTGTGCAAAGGCAAAATCTTGCTGTGTAGTTATCTTGATGTTCTCTGTTAAACCGTCAACAGTATACACCGACTTTCCACATAATTCAAGCACAGAGGCGTCATCAGTGATGCTACCATCCAACTCACCGAGTGATTCGTAGCACGAACGCAACAACTGCGCATTAAATACTTGCGGTGTTTGAATGGCGCGCAAATCTGTTCTTGGGACTGTTTCCACCACTGTGTAGTTGCGTACGACCTTTATGGTGTCGCTAAGTGGAACGCATGGCACGGCCGCTCCGAATTGCTCGGCGGTGCGAACAAGACGCTCCAACAACTCTTCGGTATGAAATGGCCGTACAGCATCGTGGACTGCTATAAGCTGGCAGCTGCGTAGGGACGGGTCACACAATGCATTATCGATCGACTCACTGCGTTCTGCGCCACCATCGACAAGGGCTGACACACATGTTAGGTTGTAGCGCATCACCATGTTTTGAACTGTCATCTTGTAATCTGGGTGCACAGCGAGAACTACTGAACAGTTGAATGAACTGTCTTCAAAAACGCGAATGGCGTGCACAAGTAAAGGCACGCCATTCAAAGGTTGAAACTGCTTTGGCAGTGTGCTACCAAAGCGTTTTCCGCTTCCTGCAGCTGGTATGACGACTCCTAGTTTCACTTGAGTACAACAGGTACAGCCGCTTCTATTTTTTTGCCTTTCATCAGAAGTGTGTATCCACCTCTTGTAAGTGTCTCAACATTCAATTCGAAATTGCCAACCGAGATATCTGCGCGCAAAACTTCTCGTCCGAGAGCATCCACCAGCACGACTTGCGAAATATCGAGGCGCTCATTCTCCACAGTAAGCATGTGTTCAGCAGGCGTCGGATACACGTGGACACCAGCGAGTTTCTCTGGCAATACACTCGTTACAAGGTCGAAAATGCCACCAGAAGAATGAATACCCTTCTGATTTTTGAAGGCATAAGCAAAGTCCGAACCATCGCCACCGTTAAGGGGTTCTACCGAGAGCACCATTATCTCACCATTGATAAGCACGTCTGGTGACGGGTAAAAATAGCCCAATGCAACATCGATATAGTTGCTTCCTTCTCCACCTGGTTTTGAAAAGAATCCCGGTGCGCCAGCGAAAATGCTGCCTTTGCTAACACCTACTACCTTGTAGTTCTCAGCACTTGCAGACCAGTCTATACGACCACTCACGCCAATGCCATTGTATTCGGTGTTGACAACTACTGGAATTTGGATAGTACCAACCACAGGCTCTGCGTCCTGCGTCGGAGATACAGGCGAGGACACTTCATCGCTCCTCTTTATGGAGGTATGTGTTTTGGACATGTTCGCCCAAACAACCAATAGATCGTTGATATCTACGCGTCCCGACCCATCACAATCCGTGTAAGTAACGCGTACCGAATCCCATGCCAGCGCACTCTGAGGTGCCCAGTTGGTACTCATTGGACTGCGCTTAAAACCGCGAATACGCCCATTTGGATCACCATCGTCGAAGAACAAACCAATTTGAGAGATGTCCTTGTTGTTTACGATCCCGTCATTGTTGGCGTCGCCCGGCCAAACGTCTACATATCCATGTACGTTAAAGAGTTGTGGTTGACCAAACAGATTCACAATTGTGCCTTCTGGCTGGGCAACAACAGCTTCGGAATTCACAAAGGAAAAAACGGTGTTTGTGTTGTGCTGAGCAGTCGTATTTACCACAAAATTGAGCTGCACCACTACAGGATCATCAAAAGTAATTCCGTTGGTTCCTTGTAGTGAAAGTGCGCCAACAGTGATTTTACCTTGTCCTGAAACGCGGTTGGATTCATCAATAATCACGATACCGTCACTAGGAAAAGCGCCAACTGCTGTCCATCCATCAAAGTAAATGCTACCAGCATTGTTGAAGCGCAGCTCAAATGAAACTCCCGTGCAGGAAGAGACATTGTCCAAGCTGATCAACATACTAAATGGCTGCGTAGCCGTGATAAAGTGCGACTTTCCAGGAACCGCGTCAAATCGCTCAAGCACAATTTCTTGTGCCTTAAGTCCTGAAAAAGCTACCATCATCATGCAAACCAGGGTTGCAATTCGCTTCATAGCGCCCTCTAAGTTCATTCTTGTGTATAGGCCCAACGCGCATCAATCTACACAGCAATTGTGAAAACTGAAAACATTGTGAAGGCCGTATGGAGTCAAACAGCAAAAAAAGTGCCGAAAGCGTTACGCCTCGGCACATAGACTAACAAACAATATGTTAATTCGTTACTTCTGGCGCAGACCAGTCTCTTTGAAGTGCGCCAATGCTGTGTCGAGTATCCCATTGATGAATACCCCGCTTTTCTCGGTCGAGTATTTTTTGGCTATCTCGATGGCTTCATTAATCGTCACGCGCCCGGGAATTTCAAAGAAGTTCTGGAGCTCATTTATGGCCATAATCATGATGATTCGGTCAATAAGAGCCAATCGGTCGTATTCCCAGTTGTGGCTAAACTGACGGATCAGAGTTTCTATGTCTGCTCGGCAGTCGTGCACTGTGTTGAGCAATCGCATTGCAAACATCTTTTCATCTTGATCCCAATTTATCGGCGCATCTTGTTCCAACAACTCGATTTCTTTGCGGGTGAGTAGTCGATCGTCTTTCGGATCGCGCTCTTCGTCGCGAAAGTCATAATGGAAAACATAGTTGAAAAGATTCTTCCAGTCACCACCACTCATTTCTTCGGCAAACAGAATCTGCATTACCTTTTCGCGAGCAAGTCTCCTTGTTCCACGAACTGCATCTGGCTCTGTGATTGGTTTGCGACCAGTTGGTTCAGTTGATTGTGTGTTTTCTTCCATGTGGTATCAACCGCGTTTAATGCGAGGAGCGCCAACGTGAATACTGTTGAGGCGTTTGATATTGGCTATGCGTTCTTCCGCAATAGTGTCTGAGGCTACATACGTAGGCACTTCGTCTGCTGCGGCGCGTTCAAAAATAGTGAGTAGAGTTTCGTAAACGCCTTCAACTTTGCGGTGCGTTTGCTCAGCGTCGTAACCATCGAGCTCACTGGCCACATTCATTAGCCCACCTGCGTTAATAACATAGTCAGGTGCGTAAAGAATACCTTTCTTGCGCAACAATTCACCGTGTTTTGCTTCATCGGCCAATTGATTGTTGGCAGCACCGGCAACAATTGAGCATTTCAATTTGTCGATCGTAGAATCGTTAATAATCCCACCCAAAGCGGCTGGAGAAAACACGTCACAATCCACATCGTAGATATCTTCTGGCGCTACAAACTCTGCGCCTGTTGCAGCAACAATTTGTTGGGCTTTGTCTTCATAAATATCAGAAACATACAGTTTTGCACCTTCTTTGTGCAAGTATTCTGCCAAATACCAAGCAACATGCCCGGCACCCTGAAGGGCAATTTTCACATCCTTGAGTGAGTCGTTACCACGCTGATACTTAGCTGCGGCCTTGATACCGCAGTATGTTCCATAGGCCGTAAACGGGCTTGGGTCACCTGAACCACCTTTGCCACCAACACCGGTAACATATTCCGTTTCCATGCGAACCCATTCCATGTCGCGTACAGATGTTCCAACGTCTTCAGCTGTGATATAACGTCCGCCAACGCCTTCTACATAACGACCATATGCGCGAAAAAGCGCTTCAGATTTGTCTTCGTGGGGGTTGCCAATAATCACGGCCTTTCCTCCGCCGAGATTCAGGCCGGCCACAGCGGCTTTGTATGTCATGCCGCGCGATAGGCGCAATGCATCATTCACTGCATCTGCATTTGAGGCATATGTCCACATTCGAGTTCCACCCAATGCAGGGCCGAGAGTTGTGTCGTGAATAGCAATAATTGCCTTGAGACCAGATTCCTTGTCAGAACACAACACTACTTGCTCGTGATCGTGTTCGGTGATGTGATCAAAGATTTCCATATAACTCCCGGAAATAAGATGGTATGCGTAATGTATTGTCAATTGTAGAGCCTCTGTTCGCCGCGCATTCTACAACATGCGCCCAACTATTCCGTTTGCGAAAAGAGGTAGCTCTCAATTTACGACTTTTTGGCGTATTTATATGAAGACAGA
>JAUHYX010000216.1 GCA_030426285.1 bacterium | reverse complement strand
TACAAACCTTCGAGAGACGGGGCACAAACCTTCGGGAGACGGGGCACGCCCCGTCTCTACAACTTTTTTTGTGAATCATGTTGGTTCATGAGTCGTTGGATTGTATTCGGTTTAAAATTACCAAGGCCCTCATTGCTGAGAGCCTTGGAGTAGAAAGTTATGTGTAGTTGCTTACTTAATAAACAACATCTCTTCATAAGATGGTAAATCCCATAAGTTCTTTGGTACGAGTTTTTCAATGAGGTCACCCGTAATGCGCAACTTGTGCATGGCTGGAACGACTTCGTCACGTATATACATGGCCTGCTTCTCGATGTCGCCATCTGGGATATTGTTCTTTGCGTCAGCCAGTGTGTCCAATTCAGTCTTGAACGTTGTAATCAATTCATTCAAGGTTTCAGCTGTTTCCGCAATACCACTTGCATGAATTCCAGTAGCCTGTGCAGCAACCACTGTATTTACCAATTCTTTCATGTACGATACTGCGTTCGGCATTATGTGCTTGCGCGCCATGTTGGCCATACAGTCTGCTTCAATTGTGAGTGTTTGACTGTACTGCTCGAACATGATTTCCTGACGTGCGATAACTTCTCTTCTGTTGAACACCTTGTGACTCTTAAACAGGTCGAGATTCTTCTTTGCTTTGAACTCAGCAAATGCATCTGGACTTGTACGCAAATTCAACAACCCGCGCTTTGCCGCTTCTTTAGTCCAATCATCTGAATAACCGTCACCACCAAACAAGATGGATTTATGTGCCTTAATGGCATTTGAAAGAACGGTTTCCAAGGCTTTGTCAAATGTCTTGGCTTTCTTCAAGGCTGCTCTGAGATCCGCCGTGAGTTCTTTGATTGCCTGAGCAGCAATTGTGTTGAGTACCACATTTGTAAACGATACTGTTTGGTCTGATCCAACGGCGCGGAACTCAAACTTGTTGCCAGTGAAGGCGAATGGAGACGTTCTGTTGCGGTCGCCGGAGTGACGTGGCAATGGTGGAAGAACCTGCGAGCCAAGACCGAGAAGGCCTGACTTTTTACTCTTGCTCGCTGTACCTTTCTCAAGTTGATTGTACACGTCTTCCAACTGGTCGCCGAGGAAAATACTCATGATTGCCGGCGGAGCTTCGTTGGCGCCTAGTCGGTGATCGTTTCCTGCAGACGCACATGCAACGCGCAACAAATCCTGGTTTTCGTGAACGGCCTTAATCACCGCCGTGCAGAAGAATAAGAACAACTTGTTGCTGTGCGGTGTATCGCCCGGCTCCAACAAGTTAATACCTGAGTCTGTTGCCATAGACCAGTTGTTGTGCTTGCCTGAACCGTTGATTCCTGCAAATGGTTTTTCGTGCAACAAACACACCAACCCATATTTACGTGCAGTATTCTTCATTGTCTGCATGATCATTTGCTGATGGTCGCAAGCAATGTTTGCATGCTCAAACAATGGCGCAAATTCGTACTGGCCAGGAGCAACTTCGTTGTGGCGCGTTTGAACAGGGATGCCTTGACGGTACATCTGGTATTCCACATCAGCCATGTATGCGAGGATGCGTTCCGGAATAGAACCAAAATAGTGGTCGTCCATCTCTTGACCACGCGGTGGTTGCGTACCAAATAGTGTGCGACCAGTTGCAATCAAGTCGGGACGGCGGTAAAAATACTCCTCATCAACCAGGAAATATTCTTGCTCGGTGCCAACGGTAGAGAACACCTTGGTAGCATCTTCGATTCCGAAGAGCTCGAGCGCTTCTAGAGAGCTTGAGTTTAGTGCTTCAATTGAGCGCAAGAGAGGCGTTTTGTGGTCGAGCGCTTCACCAGTCCACGACGCAAATGCCGTTGGGATGCAGAGAGTTGCGCCATGGTGATTCTTCACGATAAATGCAGGCGATGTTGGATCCCAAGCTGTATAGCCGCGAGCTTCAAAAGTTGCTCTTAGCCCACCACTAGGAAATGATGAAGCATCAGGCTCACCTTGAATAAGCTCTTTGCCAGAGAATTTGGCCATGGCTCCACCACCCTTGTTCGGAGTGATAAAGCTGTCGTGCTTTTCAGCAGTAGTTCCCGTTAGTGGCTGGAACCAGTGCGTATAGTGCGTGGCACCGTGTTCTATTGCCCACTCTTTCATTCCCAACGCAACAGCATCTGCAACAGTTGGGTCCAACGGCTCGCCTCTGTCGATTGTAGCGAGCAGCGATTTAAAAACATTTTTAGGTAGCTTTTCTTCCATGACCTCGAGGCTATACGTCAACTCACCAAAAATAGAGTTGATGTCGGCCGTATACTTCTTCATCGGCGTGTTTTGAGTCGTCCAGTCCTGAGATGCAGCTTTGATCTCACTTGAAGAAAATCGATTGTGTAGCATTACGCTCTCTTTGTAATTGTACAAACGCGTGAAAGTTGTTGTGTCGGGGTTTAGGATACGAGTAACTCCGGACGCATGATTTGCAACCCTTTGTTTTCTACATGTGTGCTGAGAACGAGATTGGTTGTGGTACCCACAACGCCCTCCCATTGCTGTACTTCTGCGAGCAGCCGCTCCAGCGACGCCGTGTTTTCTGTTCGTATCTTGAGAATGTGTGAGGCCTTACCGGTAATGGCATGGCAGTCTATTATATCTGGATGCAGCTTGCATTGCTGCGTAAATGACGGGTGGTTGTGCGAGCCTTCAACTGTGACAAAAATGAAAGCCGCGATGTCGAGTCCTAAGAACTGCGGAGACACTGAAGCATAGAATCCGGAGATAACACCCCGCTGCTCAAGCTTGTGTACGCGCTCACGTGTTGCTGGTACGGACAAACCAACTGTTGAGGAGATCTCACTGATCGACAACCGCGCATTGCGCTGCAGTAGCTCACAAATGTGTTTGTCCGTTATGTCTAGCGATGCTGAACTCATAAGAAGCCACAAACTTACACAAATGAAAGTTGACAAGCAACATTTCCTAATTTTATGAAGCTGCAACGCCAGTAATCTTTCCGGAGTTCAGACAAATGCACCGCCACCAGCTCTTTATTCGAAAGCCGGTGGCATGAGCAAGAAAGGTTGTCATTCTACAAGGAGCTTGGCACCGTGTAGCTGTTCTTTGATGATAATGCGCACGGTATATACTCCTTGTGGCAGGTTGTGAGCAAGGTGAATTGAGCCGGCATGTGCTTGTGCACTCGTCGCGAGAACAACGCGACCTTGAAAGTCATACACGTTAATACTAGCTTCACCAGACACTTCTGTGTCCAACACAACCGTGCACTCGCTCGACGATGGTTGCGGTTGAACGGACGCCTTCTCAATGACACCGTCGTGCACCGAACCAACAACCTGACTCCAAACAATGTTGGTTTGCAGGGCACGAGGATACGGCATTCCGTCTACCGAACAATAGATTTCTACATTGCTTTGAATTGCTTCTACCGCGCTTTCTGCAAGTGAAAATGAGATTGCAGATTCTTCGTTCGCTGGCAACAGTGCTGGAATCGAAATGCTACGAACATCCAAATAGTTCTCATCATAGGCAATTGAATCAATGCGAACATTGGAGTCGCCGGTAAAAACACTGATAAACTCGAGCTTTCCAGTGCCAATATCCTGAAGTTCATATTCACCGATATCTACAACTTTTGGCAACTCGAGTGGAATCACAGTGCTCGCTACGCTAATTGCAATTGGACCGTCGGGCAAATTTGTGTGCAACAGCAATGAGTCACTATGTGCAAACTCAGCATTTGCTTCCCCAGAATACAGAATATCTATTGTCAGCGACTCACCCACAGGCACGGTAACATTTTCAATTTTGCTGCTAAATGCCGTTTTCTGATTCAGACTTGTTATTGAGTCTACCACCAGCTCGACTTCACCAATACTGTTAACTGTCACAGTTTGCTCGACCTGTGCGCCAATCAAAAGTTCTGGCTCATCAAGACTACTAGTATTGATACTCAAGGCCGGTTGCAATAATTCTGTATGCAAGACAGTATCGATTATCTGCGTTCGGTTACCTGCACGATCATAGGCTTGCACCGCAATAATCATGTCTTCTGATGGCTCAACGGGAACTAATTCTATCTGTCCTTCGGCTTCTATATTCCGGTTGGCTAACCACGGGGCTCCAACGAGTTGTACATTGTCTGACAAGGCAGTTAGGAGTTCTAGTGAATACATGCCAGCGAACTCTGCAGAACCGTTGTCGTCACTAGCGCGAACTTCCACGGCGCCGTTGCGAATTTGAGTTGTGACAAGTGGGTCTTCTTCATCGGTTGAAGTGAGATTCCATCCCGCAGAGCCAATAGGCCAGCCATACGACTCCCATGTTGCAAAACCGTACGAGATACCCATAAGTTGAGTGGAACTGGACAACCTATGCGTTCCGATACCCACTTTTGCACTGAAATGATAGTAGTTTGTTCCCGGTACTCGTTGCTGCAAAAAACCTGGGTTTAACTCATACAAAGGTTCTCCATCCAAAGCGACACTTTTTATTAGGGTCTGAGTATTGTCCGTTGTATCCCCAACTGCTATGATATTAACATAGTTATTGACAAAAGTAGCATTCACGGGCGCTTGAAACGTTATGTAAGACGGCGCTTGTTCTTGGCTTGAGATCCACACCATCATGGGGTCAAACAAATGAGAACTATCCCATCCGGCCGAGTACGAATACTGCATGAGTCCACAAGGTTTGCTAGCAGTCCACACAGAGACTCCCCTTATACTTTCGACACCAGGGCCTGGAGTTGTTTCATTGTACTCAAACCATTCTCCCGCATGTAGTTCACCTGATTTTGTACCGATGATTTCCCCAGAAACCAAGTCAAACCATGTCACTTGCCATTGTGTCTCATCCTCATTTGCCAACAATCTAAAGTAGTCGCCACGATCTTCACGGTCAAATTCACGCACCACGAACCGTTGCCCCCATTGGTTCACCGGCGGCAGCATTTCAACTAAGAAATCTCTACTGGTATAACCAATGCTTTTTGGAACTATTGTACGCATGTGCGAAGAGATAAATGCGACGGGTTTTGTAGAAGTTACTTTCGAACCGGTCAAGTCAAAGCCGTTGTCTGTGCCCTCTCCCCGTACAAGGTATGTTTGTCCTTTGTTGAGCAACACTGAAAACTTCTGGCCAATGGTTTTCCCGGCTTTCGTGGTTCCATAACCCAGTCCGTTTAGAGCGATAGTCACGCTTGTACCATCCTCGATAGCAACAATTGTAAAGCCACCACCTCGAGCCGAAATTTGGTTGCCCTCGAAGTAATCGTAGTATCCAACATGACGGTATTCAGTTCCCAGGCGAGACACAGGCAACAGTTGAAACCCTTCAGACGTATAATGCCTTGCACTCAGTAGATTTACAGAAATGGGCATTTCAGATGTAAGGTGAATTCCCTTATCAGTGATCTCTTCACTCGCTCGAACCTCCATCCCCCAGTTCATAGTACCATCTTCAGTTGTGAACGTCACAACTTTCCCGGCTTCCACAAACTTTGTATACGAAAGCCCAATTCCTGGCATTTCCAATGTCACGTCGGTGTCATATTCTGATGAAACGTACAATTCAAGCTGCCGTGCTTGATGGTATCCGTCGTACTCATTTGGGGGAACAGCAAACCAATACTCAGTGCCTGCTACATTGGCAATCGCTGACAACTGACTACATAGAGAAAGGGCAATCACTGCAAACGGCAGTAGTAACTTCACATTTTTCATAATGATTTCACAGCTTCATAGGACTTCAAGGGGGCTATTCACAATATATTCATTTCTCCTTAGTATCCAAATGGGTGGGGACAGGAATAGCCCCCCATTCGGTAATTGGACAGCAAAAAAAATGAAAGTTTGTTTCTGATCAGACAGGGTGT
>JAUHYX010000215.1 GCA_030426285.1 bacterium | reverse complement strand
GTGGGGCATGGCCTGCATCGCTTCTTGTACCGTGCGCCTCACACTATCGCGCTGATCGAGCATGTCAAATGAAGCAATAGCAGACATCCAGGCAGTGCGCTGCCAATAGTCATAGGTGGCTTGATGTCGAGCAAAGTGCAAAGAAACCTGCGCGCGTTTTTTGTGGCTGGTCCACACACGCGACACCGCAGCATAAAACTGTTCACCCTGAGCCTCGAACGCTGCGCAATGTGTGGATTCTTGCCCCGAGCTTAAGCTAGAAACAGGTATGAATAGAAGTAGCGACAGTACACATATCACACTACGCAACCGGGAGACGAATTGCAACAATGATTCCTCCATTTTTTGCAGCCGACACCGACAGCGTTCCAGATTGAGAATCGATAAGACGACTACTAATACTCAGTCCAACACCAGATAGTTCCAA
The DNA here is from genome assembly GCA_030426285.1 of bacterium. Lineage (GTDB taxonomy): Bacteria > Bacteroidota > Ignavibacteria > Kapaibacteriales > UBA7675 > JAUHYX01. The sequence continues at coordinate 5,469 of JAUHYX010000215.1, read as the reverse complement.
ATCGAGTCCTATTCTTCTACCGAATCCAACGGCATCGTAGGCACCACTAAACGACTCGCTGTTGGGCACAACATCGCCGCAATCGTGCACAGATATTTCGCAAAATGAAGCACCGGCTTCGTTGATAGACCGCTGCACAGATACAGTCACATCTCCCCCGCGCGAGTTCTTTATTGCACTCTGGAGCACAAAATCCATGGCGAGATCATATGCCTCTATATCAACAGCTACCTCTATACGATCAAGAGTTGAGTTATACTCCAATGTACAATCAAACTCCGAAGCGAGAGTCTGCTTCTCATTGATACACTGGCGCGTAAGAGCTATCACATCCACGATTGTCTGTTGCTTGTGAGCAGCCTTCTCATGAGCTACGAGCCTTCGTATCGACGTCAGCAACTTATTAATCTGCAGCACCGAACGCGCACACCCGGTGGCAATTTCTACTCCAATAGAATTCAATTCTTCACTTTTTTGCAGCTTCTTCATATCGTCGAGCAATACAGCTGTGGGATGCAACGACCTTTCCTTTACTATGTCGAACACTGCTGTGGCGAGCTGTAAGTGTTCTCTGGTTGACAACGCGACCGTGTGTTGCCTAAAGTCAGCTAGCATTTCTTCGGTAACATCCCGCAAAAACACAGTTTGCACCTGTGCTTCCTTCAGGGTTATTTGTCCAGAAAGCAGAATATCAAAACAAGCTCGTTCACCTGTAGGGTGTAGTTGATCTCGTACGAGGGTCTTGGCATCTTTATGATCTTCAAGAACGTGTTTCAATCTCGAATGCGCTATGAGATCCGCCAAAAATTCTTCTGGCTTTCCTTGCGCGAGCGCAGAAAATTCTTTGTTGCACCACAGAAGCGATATTGCTTCGTAGTTCCCTTCAATAGTTACCTGCGCTATTGGCAGAGGCATGTTCTCGGCCACGGTTTCCACGGCCTCCATGCGTGTAAACACACCTTTTTTATCAATCTCAACAGTTGGCTTTTCTTCTGTAAGTACATTGTCGACACTCATCTGGTTAAATGCTTCAACCTGCATACTGTGCCAAAGGTCTATATGCTGTTCATCCAATTCTTGCACCTCACGCTCATACAACAGCGACGAACGAAAGTCTGATTGTTGCGCTGCTACAAATGCCAGCAACCTCAAAGTCTCCCGTTTTACCTGATAGGCACAACAACGCTTTAGAAATGTGCTGACGAGTTCCAAACTCTGTTGCAATGGGTGGGTATTGCCAATGTCAACAGCGATTCGATGCAGAGTACCAATACTCTGCATTGTAACATAAGGGTCAAACAGCTCGGCAGCACGCTGTACGCACTGCTGCACAACGTTCTGGCTCGTAGATGAAGTATTCGTTTTGATACCCACGCGAATCAGAGACAATTCTATTTCCAAGGCAATAATTGGCGCGAACAGATTTGGCTGTGAAGCACCGAATGAGTTGAGTGTTTCTTGAGCTTTTTTCGTATCTCCACAAGCCGCAAAAATATCTGCCACAAGAGCACATACCAGCACGGCATCGCCATTGTCCCGCTCGTCAGCCACAAGGCCAACATGCGAGGAAACAAGATCAATCGCTTGTGAATGCTGATCAACTGAAATTAAAATCTGAGCTAGGCGCGCTATGCACATGGTGTAGTACACAGGTAGCTCATGTGGATCTGTTTCAATAGTGATGTGGCGCAGCACTTCCAGTGCCAATATTTCAAAACCATAGCCGAGCAATACATGTGAACATCCCAGTGCTAACTCGCTGGCGACAACAGGCGGGAATGTATGAATTCGCCTGTTTAACAGGTGCTTTACGTCAAGCGCAATCGCCAGTATAGGCATGCTGCGAAAGTACAGCCGAAGTGCATGGGCGAGTAGCTCTACCTCACTGCCATCACCTTGTGCGTTTTTTAATTCTTCCAGAAAGGTTGAATCGTCTTCACATTGTCCAGTTTCTCGATACTCCACCGACCACAGGACCAACTTGGCCACAAAATGAGCAGCATTTCGAGGGCGGTCTGTGTCTCCCACCAACTGAGCGTATTCACGCGCTTTGCTGAGCTCACCGCTGTGCAGCGCAACAATGGCAACACATGCTGAGTCAAACGCAGAAGCATCTGTTTTTTCGCTTAACACTTGCGCCAATTGTGTGGCTTCGATAAAGTTCTGGTGGATCAGCCGACCACATACAACATAGTGTTCCACAAGCTGCTCATGTAGGTGAAAAAAACAATCGACCTTCAAAGTGGAACTTAATTGTATTTTTTGGCAAATTCCACCCTTAATGATCTTCTCAGTGTGCGGATTCGCTTCCAATTATGCTCGAAAACAGCTTGAACATACGTCAACTCGGCTTCGCATTGATCGATTCTGTGCTGACTCAACCCAACGAAGCCACGAAGCGGATTGAGGAGTTTCAAGACATTGTAGGCGAAAATCCAAGCCCTGATGCTCGCTCCCTGCTGTATCTTGCTCGAGCAACTCAGTCATTTTCAAATTCTGAGAGTTTGGGGGTTTCGCTGGCATTGCGAGCCTATGAATTTGCACGCAAGGCGGCAGATGCAAGCGTGCTCATTAAGTGTGTTTCTACGCTGGGTACTTTTCACTTTCGCAAGCAAGAGTTTCCCGAAGCATTGGAGTATTTTCAGGACGCTGAAGAGTACTTGACAACCGATGTACAAGGCTTTAACCGTTTTGCGGTGTTTTACAACATCGGTGAAACACATCGCATTCTCTCTAATTTTGAACAAGCCTTGGCGTACTTCAAACGTGCTGAGAGCATGGACATTGAGGAAGTTGGCAATGAAGCATTCTCGGCTTTGTACAACAACCTGGGCAATTTATATGCGCACGCCAGTGTCTCAGCAGAGGCCTTGCTGTATTTTAACCGCGCCGCAGATTGTGCAAAGTTGGCAGGCAGTGATATTGACCTCTCCCGTGCTGCTGTAAATAGCGCAGATGCATATGTTCAACTCAATGCATTTGAGCAGGCGCTCACCATGGCTGAACTGGCATTGTCGTTAAAGGAAAAGGTGGGCGACCATGTAGGCAAAGGATATGTTTACATGACACTCGCCAAAATGCATATCAAACGAAAAGAGTATGACGCAGCGCACAGATTGCTCGATCAAGCGAAGCAAGCATTTGATACCGAATCTGGGATGACCAATCGGAAGGCTTCCTGCACGTTTTTGAAGGCCGAGCTGCTGTTTGAAGAGAACAAACTGACCGAAGCGATGCGACAGTACAAGGCGGCCGAGTCTATGCACGCCTTGGCGAGCAACAGCATGTGGGTATTGCGGTGTCAACTTGGCCAGGCTAAGGTGTGGAAAGCGCAAGGAGATATTCACCGAGCAGAGGTGATGCTGAAACGACATAGCACGAATGTTGCCGGCGAAGGGTCGCGCGAAATCAAACAGATCATTGCCTCAGAAATGGCCGATCTGTATGAGGCTGAGTTGGACTACAAACGCGCGTACACGGAACTCAGACAATACAACGAACAACGGTATAGCAATATGAAGCGCGATGCTGTGTTTGTTGACAATTCCCGCAATACGATGCTCAAAATGGCGCGTTTGGAACGCAATCTCAATACCACTACACACTTGGCTGGTACAACGTCCGCACAAGCTGAGATGGAACTGCTTGAGCATGTGTTTCAGATGATGCCGTATCCTGTCTGGCTCACGACTGGTGAAGGTGATTCGCTCGTTTTTCAATTTGCCAATATCGCCTTTGAGAATGCTACTGGACTACCGCGAAAGCGCATTGTTGGGAAAAAGCTGGGCAGGCTCTTGCCTAAGAGTACGGTTCCGCGTATGATGCGGCACGCGCGCCAAGCTATTCAAAGTTGTGAAGTGAAGGTTGCCTCTGAAGTTATTGAATCTCCCAATGGCGAGCGCGACTATACGACGATACTGGTGCCGATAAGAATTGCTGAGAAGGTGCATTTGCTGTGCTTGGCAGACGACACAACGGAGCGAAAAAACCGGCAGCGTTCACTCAACAGAGCTACGCAAATAAAGGTTCGTGAAATACGCAGTCTGCAGAAATTTGTGGCGAGTGTCAGCCACGAACTTCGCACTCATATTACGACGCTTCTCGGCTATACAGAATTGGCGATGTTGGAGCACGAAGGCTTGCCTGTGCTAAAAAATGTTCGTTCGGCCTCTCGCGACATCTTAAGCCTAGTGCAAGCGATGTCGCTGCTCTCTGATGACCGCCGTTTGTCGCACCGCATAGAGGCAACAGAATTTTCGGTACGCGTTGCTATCCAAGAAGAACTGCACATGTTGGCTAGCGACAAAAGCATCAACGTGCAATGTGATGAGCAAGAGGACGTACACATATTTAATGCAGAAACTGAAATTCGCAAGTTAGTGAGCTTACTGGTGCGATTGCTGTCTCTTGCCGATTCTGTTGTTCAGGTGACGATGAACAACACAAAGGACTCGTACACAGTGGTGATTTCATCGGACTGGAGTGATCTCAAAGCATCATTGGCTAGGCCAACCCTGCAAGCTGTTTCACGCGTTATGGATGCACTCGGCGGATCGGCAGAATTGAATATTACGGACAGGGTATTGACTTTCACGTTAGAATTTCGTTCGATTGATAATAATTGTTTTCGGTGAGGTGTTGCTTGAGCGATGAAATTGATAGGCCGCGCGTACTTTTAGTAGATGACGAGGTTGAAATTGTAGACCTGCTCGCAGAGTTTCTACAAGACTCCTGTGACCTGCAGAGCGCAACCAATGGTCTGGACGCCCTAGAATTGGTACGCAATAATGAGTTTGACGTCATTGTTACCGACCAGAAAATGCCAGGTCTGTCAGGCACGCAACTTCTGCGGGAGTCTATTGAGATTCAACCGCTGGCAGAACGCGTATTGATAACGGCTTATGCTGACCTCGACAATGTGATCGACAGTGTCAACGAGGCGCAGGTGTCGTATTACATGACAAAACCAATTGATCCAAAGCAGATCGTGTTGGTAGTCTTGAAATCTGCTGAGACGGCAAAACTCCGAAAAACAAACCAACAGCTTCTCAACACATTGCGCGAATACAGCGAACGTCTTGAGCAAAAGATCGAAGAGCGCAATGCCGAGTTGCGCCAGCTACATGAGTCGAGAGAGGTTATTATTCGCACGGCTATTCACAATCTCAAGAACCCATTACAGAACCTCTCTCTTGTAATCAATGAACTCAAACCGCAACTGGTGGGAGATGACCCATCTGACCTTGTTGAATTGGCGGAAGACTCACTTGCTCTCATGAATGGCTTGGTGCATGATATGCTCATGGTAGCATCGCTAAACAAAAGCGCCAACACACTGACCAAGAGCATGGTTGAGCCGGGAATTATCGTGTACGCCTCGGTCAACAGTTTTCAACCGGCAGCTGCAAAGAAATCCATTGAGCTTATTAACGAGGTCGACAACAACCTCCCTTCGTGTATGCTCGATCC
>JAUHYX010000214.1 GCA_030426285.1 bacterium | reverse complement strand
GGTCTCATTGGCGTCATTATCGGATATCAAGGCGCAATGCAGCTAAAAATGTTTGGCGCAGACAGGTTTCTGGCAGATCTCGTCGGTATATCTGTCACCCGCGAACTCGGTCCACTCATCGCTGCTATACTTATCAGTGGTCGTTCCGGGGCAGCCTTTGCTGCAGAAATAGGAACAATGAAAGTCGGTGAAGAAATCTCGTCCTTAAGATCTATTGGCGTAGATACAATGTTATTCCTAATATGGCCGCGTATGGTTGCCGTCATGCTCGCAGCACCATTGCTGACGATGTTGTGCATCGTGGCTGCAATCGCCGGTGGAATGGCTGCTGGGCTTGCAACATTAGATATCACTGTAGCGGGATTTGTGACCGCATTGCACGAAGCGTTGCCTGTGAAACACCTGCTCGTTGGATTAGGCAAAAGTGTTGTGTTTGGCATGGTCATCGCTATTGTGGGGGCTTTTCGCGGTATGCAAGTTTCCGGTGGAGCAGAAGCTGTTGGGCGGTTTACCACTAGCGCCGTTGTGACATGTATTTTGTTTGTCATTCTCCTCGACGCCGTTTTTGCCATTGTGCTACAAACACTGGGAGTGTAATTGTGGAATCACGTACTGCCCAATTCAGTGAGCAAGCCATTGCCGTTTCTATGCAGGATGTAATTGTTGGATACGGTTCTACAGTTATTCTAGAAAACTTAACGATCTCAATTCACAAAGGTGAACGCGTGGTTATTGCTGGAGGCTCTGGCTGCGGAAAGTCCTCGTTGATGCGAACCATTGCCGGGTTGCAACCTCGCCTTGGCGGCAGCATTGCGCTTTTCGACGTTCCCATGGATGTTGATGGTGATAGCACGTTGGACGTGGCCGACAAAATGGGCATACTGTTTCAGGCCGGAGGTATGTTGGCTTCACTCACCCTTGCAGAAAATGTTGCCTTGCCACTACAAGAACAAGGTGGTCTAACAGAGGCGGAAATTATGACGCTTGTCAATTATCGCCTTACGCAGGTCGGGTTAGATGGATTTGAAGACTTTCTGCCGGGTGAAATCAGCGGAGGTATGCTTAAAAGAGCCGGGCTGGCAAGAGCAATGGTCATGGATCCCGATATACTCTTTCTCGATGAACCTTCGGCTGGACTCGACCCCGTGACCGCTGCCAGTTTGGATGAACTTATTGTGCAGATGAACGAAACATCTAACACTACCATGGTGATTGTGACGCACGATCTCGACTCAATTCAATGTGTGGCAACGCGAGTTTTGTTTGTTGACAAAAGCAAAAAGACTATTATTGCCGATGGAACTCCGGCCGAACTCAAACAGAGTTCCAATGCAGTTGTGTTCAAATTTTTTAACAGACTTTCTCAATCAGCGTGACAAACATCATTCCAACACGTCGCTCCAAGAGTCCATTCTTTACCGGACTATTTGTGCTCCTCGCCGGAGTTGTCACAGTTGGTGCCCTACTGTGGTTGGGAACATCTAGCTTTTCCAAGCAGGAACAGTACTATGTCACATACTTTGACGGCTCTGTTTCAGGATTGGAAAAGGGGCGCCCGGTCAAGTATCTCGGACTTCCAATTGGCAATGTTGTGAGCGTAGAAATGGCACCAGACAATCGACTCATCGAGGTCGTGATGTCATTGTCTCGCCCAGTAGAAGCCGACAGTCTCAGGGTGAGTCTTGAAATGAGCAGTATCGCAGGTGGACAGTTCATGCAGCTGTTTTATCCCGGCGACGACCCTGAACTGTTGTCGTTGCACCCTCATATTTCGTTCGAAATACCTGAAAACAGAACCTATGTTAAATCTGCTCCATCGAGTCTCAAAGAATTGGAGCTCGCAATGACAGAGGTTGTGAATAATTTGCGTCTTGTTGACACACGCGGAATATCGCGGGATACACGTGATGCATTGCAGTCAGCCACTGGCTTTCTCACATCGCAGCATCTACATAGCCTAATTGCCGGGTTAGACTCAAATACCATGTTGATACACGAGATGTTACAAGAAGTCCGATCACAACATACCATAAGCAATATTGAGACTGTGAGTGAAAATCTTGTGGCTATGTCAGACAACTTGGTTGCTATGTCCGATGTTCTGAAACTGCAGTCAGACTCTCTTAACGTCAATAAGCGCCTAACCCATAGTTTTGCAAAGTTTGACACACTGATTGACAACACGAGCAAGAGCGTGGCTACTGTCTCGATAAGAGGTGAGCAAACACTACTCAACAGCATTGCTATTTTGCGTGAATTGGAACGTACGTCACGAGAGCTGAGAAGCTCATTAGATAGAATGACTAGGTATCCGGGGGGCACATTTCTTACGGAAGACCCACCGCACACACCATATATATCTGACAAGCAGAAATAGAATCATGAATCGAATTTGTGCCCATATAGCAATTGGTTGTGTTTCCCTCATCGCTTCGGCATGTGTTTCTGTGCGCGAGCCTTTTCCGGATGTAAAGCTGTTCAAGCTAGGTGAGTCAATGGCTCTGGAACAGGCAACTGCTTTTGAAGGATCATTACTTGTTCGCCCTGCATACATCAACGCAGAATATGACACCGAGTATTTTGTCCTTCGAGAAGGCAATGCACTTACTCGTGAGTACTACTTGCGTTGGTCAGCACCGCTCTCAGATTTAGTAGCACAACAAGTAGCGCTTTCCGTTGAACAAATGGAGCTCTTCTCAGAAGGCGCTAATCCAGAGTCTTCGCTGGATTTGCCAGAATACGCGTTGGAGATAGAAGTGTTGGAATTGGCAGCCATACCTGTAGAGCAGGACATGTTTGAAGCTCGGATTGTCATGGCTTTTCGCTGCTTTGACCTACGCGACCCAGTAAACAAGCAAGTGTTGTTTCGACATGAGTCTGAATGTCAGGTACCGCTCGAGTATGCGCTCGACAATTTTCCCGCCGCAGTTTCTGGATGCATTGACGCCATGGTGCTCGAAGCATTTCAGCATCACCTTAAGCGATAATTGCATTGCACAATGTGTGCCAAAGCTGTACTTTCTGAGCACCCCGCTCAGTTTCATGTATAGCATTAACTGGTACTTATGCGCCAATGTTTACTAGGTCTTGTACTTGTTGTTTGTAGCAGCTTGTCGTTGTTTTCACAATGGGAAAAGGTAGAGGTTCCATGGGATGGCACCCTGTATCTCGATGTTTTTTTCTTGCCCTCCAATCCACAATTGGGATGGATTTGTGGTCGTAACGGAAGGGTCTTACGCACAACAGATGGCGGCGAAACATGGCTTGGTACAGAGATTGCCTCAGCTGAACATTTAGAGAGTGTACATTTTGTATCTGCTTTAACCGGCTATGTTACCGGCCCAACAGACAACATTTACAAGTCGACAGATGGCGGTGCAACATGGGTAGATGTTTCACCAGCAAGTGCTTCCGCATTGTGGGGTTGCTATTTTTTGAACGCAGATGAAGGGTATGTGTTTGGCGGAACCTGCAATGCGTTTGGCGACCAACGCTATTGGCGGACAACAGATGGAGGTGCAACGTGGACAGATACCACAACGTCGATACCTTCTTCAAAACTCTCTGACGGAATCGTGTACCCAACTGGTGTTGGCTTTGCAGTGGGATCGGGGGAGCTGTTTCAAACGCTTGACTCCGGCGCTTCGTGGCACTGGTTTGCAGATATTGGCGCTAATGTTTGGAGCGAAGAAATCACTAATGTTGGTTCATCATTCTTAGTTCCATTGTCTGGCAGCGACTGCAGTGGGCAGTCCGGACCCAATGGAGGAATGAGGTTCTCAACTGACAATGGGTTAAACTGGACTTCATTTGTCACGCCATCTCACAACTACGGTGCATTCCTACACAACGCAACTACTGGATGGGTGTGCGGTATGGGTGGTCAAGTGTACTTCACCGATGACGCCGGCGCAACTTGGGAACTGCGAAACTGCGGGGTGCAAGACGACGATCTAGATGACATTTGGTTTACTGACGCTCAAACTGGTTGGGTGGTTGGAACAGGAGTGTACAAATTTGTGTGGCCGCCCTATGAGAGTAATCGCGAGATTCTCAATTTTGCCGAAATTTGCGTACCTGGGCCGCATGTCGATACGGTGTGGGTGCGAAATAGAGATACAGAAGAAGCCACATGGAACGCTTCTGTCATTGGATCAAATTTTCAGGTACTAGCGCCAGTGAATGGTGTACTCTCTGGATGCGATTCTGTTGCTGTTGTTGTGCAATGCACGCCGGACAATGGTTTTAACGAAGCGCAATTGCGCGTGACAATGAACGGAAGAACTGCTACTGATTTGTGGGTCGACCTGTTTGCAGTAGGAGTTGAAAACAACCTCACCCTGGTAGACACGCTCGTGAGAGACACAGTTAATGCTGGGATAGCCTACGACTTTGAAATGCGGATTGTGTCGCCTGGTTCGAGCAACGACGTTTTTCAGGTTTCAACAGCAGGAGTCACATGGTTAAATGAATCCTTTGCACTTCCACTTGTCGTTGGCCCAGATACCTCTACACTCGATTTCACTGCAGTTGTGCCCGACACAGGTTGGTTTGAAACTATGATAGAGGTTGACTCAGAGCCATGTGAAATCACAACAAGTGGCAATGTGCAGCTGTATGGTTTGTCTCCTATCGTGCACGCTCGCGACACAGTTCCTTTGAGTCTCGGATGTGGAGATGTTTCGCGCCTATATGTTCCGTTCTCAAACACAGGCAATGACACACTCAATATATCCAACGAACAACTGATGGGATCTGACGCCGATGAATTTACCTTACTTGGCTGGTTGGGTGACGGCAGCATAGCACCTGGCGAGAGTGATACATTAATTGTCGACATATCAGGTGTGCTGAGTGGAGAAAAAGATGTTCGAATACAGTGTTCAACAAACGACTTCACGACTGCAAGAGGCGACAAAACAACAGTAGTGATTGTTCTCAAAGTTACTTCGGACAAGCCCAAGTTTACTTTTGAATTACACAGTTTCGAGATTGACGAGCTCTGCGTCGGCGAGTTGCGAGATATACCTGTTGCCACAATAGAAGGCGACAACTCTATTCAAGGAGAAATGGATTTTGAGTTCTTACGCGGCGACGCAGCTCGTGTTGTAGTACCCAATATTAGTCCAAGCCCGCTTGTCCCAGGTGCAGTCGTGCCGCTTACGATTCGACTTGAACCAGATAAATCTGGGCAAGTATTTGATACGCTGCGCATCACAATATCTCCGTGCGACACAGTTTTTGAAATACCGCTATCGTATACTGTTCGCGGTACGGAAGTGGATGTGCAAGAAATTGTCGACACCGTCTCTGTTGGGGTGGAAGTTGAACATCGACCGCAGTTGTATTCAAGAGAAGAAAGTTCAATTACTGTATCTAATATTGTAATTGGTGCACCTGGTACGTCAATTCTATGGCCTTCAACCACATTGAATGCACTAGACTCACTTGAGATGCAAACAACTGCGGTGTTGCTAGATACTGGTTGGTTTACAATTCCAATCAATTTGCAGTTGGAACCATGTGGTGGACGAGACTCAGGAACAATGCGTCTGTACGGCCTATCACCAATCATCCAAGCACCGCAACAGGTTGAACTATCAAATGCGCCCTGTGACTCTTTGATGATGCAAACTATCGAGGTCAGAAATACAGGCAATTACACGCTTACAGTCGCCTCCGTGAGTTTGATTGGGGCTGACGCAGCGTCTTGCACCATTAGTCCTTCGACACTCACAGAAGTCGAGCCAGGTGAACTGTTGTCACTCGAATTGACTGTATCGAATCTGGTATCACCAATTGACTGTTCAATTGTGATTGAGCACAGCGACACTCGCCGCAAAATGAGTCCTACAACGCCGTTGGTCATTCCTATTGTCATGAGCAATGGTGAAGCAGATATCGTTCT
>JAUHYX010000213.1 GCA_030426285.1 bacterium | reverse complement strand
GGAATCCGCTCGGCCTTTGATCAATTCTGCTGCGGTGTGACCTGTAATGGCCCAATGCAGTTTGTTCTGGACTGTTTTGTAAAAGGTTTGTGTAATATCCGCGGTCGGATCATAGTCAATACTGCATTGAGCAAATATGTCAGCAATCTTTTGGTAAAAGCGCCGTTCACTGGCACGTATCTCTCGGATACGCTCCAGCAATTCATCGAAATAGTCTTTGCCAAAGAGTGTACTACCTTGTTTGAGGCGTTTGTCATCCATGGCAAAACCTTTAATAAGATACTCGCGCAATACCTTGGTAGCCCAGATACGAAATTGTGTCCCGCGTTGGGATTTCACCCGGTATCCGACAGATATGATGACGTCAAGATTGTAATACCTTACCGTGTTCTCCTGCGTTTTGCCTTTTATAGCGCCATGCTGACTGGTTGTTCGGAAATCCCGAACTACCTCTTTTTCTTCGAGCTCACCTTCTGCAAACACATGCTTGATATGCTCGGAAATGGTGGACTTTGCTTTTTCAAAGACCTCCTGCATCCCTTTTTGAGTCAGCCACACAGTTTCTTCGTGAAGCAATACATCGACCTTTATCTCACCGCCCTGAGAAACGTACAGCAAAAATTCACTTTGGTTGGGTGTGATATCTGCCATTAGGGTAACATTTTGTTTTTGAATACTTCTTCAATGGGCTGGTAATCTTCAATGTGTGCCTGGTCGTTGATGTAGAGCAGGTCGTACTCAAAGTTCTCTAGTTCTTGTTGCAAGACTTCTGCGTCCGCCTGATAGTCGTCCAAACTCCAATCTTTCACAGATCGCCATACAACCAAGATGTTCTTGTTGGCGTTGTTGTGACCGTATACGAACTGGTACTTTTTACCCTTGAACTCTTTGGTGATACATTTCTGCATGTGAAGTCCAATTAGGTAGTTGAAGGTCTCTACCAAATCCACGGCTTGTTCGGTGTCGTATGTAAAGCCGTCCCACACTTTGAGTTTGTAGTCCCAGGGGTCTTTCATGGCTGTCGTGTTCACAAGGGTTTGGCTGCCTTTGGTTTCAAACTCTAAGAAATACTTGGGAATGTATTGGTCAAACTCCAATGCTTGTTGCACAGCGTTTTCCGAGGCATTAAAAGCAATGTTTTCTAACGCTTCTTCGTATTGCTCTAGGCGTTGGTACTTGAAGAACACCCCAAGACCATTCATACTGTGTCCTTGTTCTGGCTTTTTCAGAGGCTTTGGTTTACCGTCCTTCCAATCAAAACTATATGCGATTTTTTTGATGCGAGGGATTATAACAGAATAGATGTATTCCCCTTGCTCAATAAGAATACACTTTCTGTTTCCTTCATCTTCCTTATTTAGGAATTGAGTTGCGTGAAACGTTGTGCCCGATCCTGGAAAATAATCTAAAACTATGTCGTTCTCCTTTGAATTGGCAACACGTATACAATCTACAACAGCATAAACAGACTTAGGAAATGAGAAAAGTTGGGAGCCTCCTAGCACATTTTTCAATAAAGTTGTTCCATAAGCAGTGGCATTGTATTTTTTGTCACCCCACACAGTCTTTGGTAAAACGCCTATTTCATCCGCGTAAAATTTGATATCTAGGGTTTCATTTCCATTTCTGTTAACTCTGAACCTTACATCATTAATTCTTTCTTTAAATGAGCTAATCCCCAGTCTCCATGTGTATTCCACACCATTAGAAGTAGGGTAGAGTACCTTTTTGTCACTGAGATCTTCGCTAACTTGGTAAGCTCTGGAGTTATCGTCCCATTCTAATTCTGGAACTCGAACTTCTGAATCTTCAATGACTATCGGATAGTGTAGTTTAGGTCTGGCAGTCTTAAAATCATTAGCTCCACCCGCTCTTAAGAACGAACGCCATTGGTATTTCCCATTTTCATCTGATTCTGGATATTGAGCTTCTTGTTCTTCAGTCCGAGGCAAAAAGCCTACGTTCGTTCCTTCATTCCTTGAAATGAAAATGGCGAATTCGTTCGCTATAGAAACTCCCTTTACAGTAGAACGACCTGAAGGATTATTAACAATAGATACAAGACCAAGATTGTTTTCTTCAGGATATTCGGTTTTCAGCAGTTCAAGCAGGGAATTTAGTTCGAAGCTATCAATGGTTACGCACAAGATTCCGCTTTCATTCAAAAGATCTTTTGAAGCAGCCAATCGGTTTGCAATGAAAGATATCCACGAAGAATGCTTAAAACAATTCTTGTAGATTATCTCAGAAGCACTAGTGTTATAAGGCGGATCAATGTAAATAGATTGAATAGAGCTATTGTATTTGTCAGAAAGGGTTTTTAGGCCATGGAAATTGTCCGATTGCTGTACGAAACCATTAGACTTTTCTTCAAGATTTACAGAACTTGACAGGATGTTTAGAAGATTGATCCTAAAATCCTTGGAAAAATTCCCCGTATCAATCGGCAACTTTCTCCAAGTGTGCAGGTCTGCTTTGAGCTCTTCGATAGTCTTTGGTGCTTTCTTGTCTCCAAACAGTTCTTTCCATTCGGCAACTTGATTGTTGTTGTTGATGACCTCTTGCAAAATCGGCTTGGCAGCTTCTTCGCCAACATATTCCACTAAGCGGTCAATGGTTATCACCCATTCAGTGCTGAGCACAAACTTCTTTTTCTCCCACAGTTTCTTTTGGAAGTCCTCAATCTGGCTTACAAAGTCAATGATGGTGTCGGCGATAGACTTAAAAACCTTGATGGTTTTAAGGTTGTGCCTGAGCCTGTCAAAGTGTGCGTCGGTATCTGTCACATACAGGTCATCGATGTTCACCAATTCACTCTTGATGTAATAGTCCAACTCACGCTCTAAGAAGCCTTTCAAGTTCTTGTGAATAAAGAAATCGTGCTTGTTTTTCCGCGTGTAATGATGCAGCTTCTGCAAGAGTAAAGGTGTACCTTCCTCATCTCCTTTGGCCTTGCTACTGACTGGTTTCCACAGGTTCAGCAACAGCGGATTGGAGCTGAGCTTATCCTTGAGTTCTGCAAACGCTAGTTCGTCGAGTGAGTCTTGTTTGCCATTTTTGCCTGTCTTCTTCTTCTCTGCTTCGGTCAGCGGCCGATACTCAAAGAACACAGTGAGTTCCTGTTTGTTGAGTTCGGGTGACTTGTCCGACAGCACAAAAAAGTTGGCTTCTTCAGCTTTTACATTGCCTTGCTCAAGTTGTGCATTGTGCAATTTGAAATTCACCACAAGGTTGCCACTAGCAGTTTGCACCTTGAAGGCGTAGTGACTGAATGTCTCGGATGATTTAATGTAATATTGATCCTGATTGGCCCAGTGAAAATGCGTTTCCTCACCGTTGTATGGCACCACATACTTCTCGTTCTTGCCAAACCGTCGTTTACTAACAAAGTCACCCTTGTCATAGTAACGCGAGAAGAACAGGGTCAGGTGGTTGTAAATCTGATTCTCTGTTTCCACCGACACAGAAGACTCAGTGGCTTTCAACTTTAACGCTTGGTACTGCTCAATCTTTTCTTTGCCATATTTGAACAGCGTCTCTTTTTCTGTTTCGTCCGCCTCAAGCCATCCTTTGATGATATCATCCTTCTCAAGCTCTGCAATCTTGTCCTGTAACTGCTTCGTTTCTTCGGCCGACAACGACTGTAATTCAGCCTTTACTTTGTCTACCAAAAGTTGGTCGATAAAAGCAGCAATCTCTTTCCGTTTGTAGTGGAGTATCTTGTAGACCCCAAAGTCCAAGTCCTGAGAATCGAACTGAAACAGAACATTGAGGAATGATTTTAGTTGCTCAAGTGATGTATTGTCTTTTGCCATTGTATCCGTGTTTCTATCGTGCAATTGCGTGTTTCGGTGAGTCAGTCTAACTCACATTAGCCTTGAATGGGCGTAGCCGTTAGTTTTGCGACGAGAATATACGAAACTTAGAACCCAACATGTACAGATACAGCGCAGCGCAAACGAAATCTGTATGCTTCTGGCAGCTCATGATTCGAAGGAACCTAAACGTCGCCCGCTACTCCACCTCAACCACCACATACGCGTTTAACGTGTCGACTACTTGCGTGTGCACTTTGCCGGATGGTGTTGTGACTGTGATTTCTACAGGATCGGTGTTGTTGCCGAAGGCGAAGTAGGCGGTGGGTGGACGCTGGGAGCAGATGCCAAATCCGCCGTCGATGCGTTGGCGCTGAGTGTGGTCACCTTGCGTGGCGGTAACTATACACCCAAATCCGAATTGGTTTTCGGCTTTCACGCGTATATGTAAGTAGTGCGCGGTTTCGTGCTCATTCTGTTGCAGCTCATTGCGCAACAGCTTGATGCCAGAGCGGTACACGTCTCCGGAGCCGATGGCTAGGTCTAGGTCACCATCCATGTCGTAGTCCGCCGGTGCCCATGCGTACCCATCAAACATGAGCGTGCCTGTTATGCCGGCAACTTCGCGAAATGGGTAAGGAAATCGTGAATCACTCGATTGTTGCTCGTACAGGAAGCTGCGACGGAACTCGTACATCGAGGTGATAAACAGGTCTTGCAAGCCATCGCCATTGTAGTCAAACATACCAGCTTGAGCATGGGTTTCTTCAAAACGCACACCGAGTTGTTTGCGGGACTCCACAAA
Source organism: bacterium (assembly GCA_030426285.1). Taxonomy (GTDB): domain Bacteria; phylum Bacteroidota; class Ignavibacteria; order Kapaibacteriales; family UBA7675; genus JAUHYX01. Next base: position 1,302 of record JAUHYX010000213.1, on the reverse strand, counting down.
TTCTCCAGTGGAATCCTGCACGTACAAGCCTGTCCTATTTGAGAAGTCGATGTACCGCGGATGCGCTACATTGGCAATGCTGACGTCAACGAGTCCGTCGTTGTTGAGATCTCCAACATCGGCCCCTGCCGAATGGCCGTACGAGCCTTGTTGACGAATACCAATCAAAGTACTTGTGGCGTGAACTTCAAGTACACCATTGTTGTTTAGCAGCACGACATTTGGTTTTAGGCGATACGAACTCACAATGATGTCTTGGTCTCCATCTCCGTCGATATCGTCAACCACAACGCCGCGTGTTGGTACACGCATTTGCGTCACCGCTGGCAGGTTCTTTGTTGGTGTAAGCACACCTTTGTTATTCTCCCACAACAAGTCGCCAAACGCAGTGCTCGACATAGTAGCATTGTTCCATTTTTCGTATCCACCTTGATACAATTCTGGATAACCGTCGGCATTTAGGTCAATCCATGCAGCTGCTTCTGAAGCGTAGTTGCCCATTTCTATGGTTTCATCGGTTGGTACGCCGTTGTTGTTGCGAATAACACCATGACGCTCGCGCCCGATGTAAAATATGTCCATGTCGCCATCATTGTCGATATCACAAAACAACCCAGACCGCCCCTTGTCGGTGCTCAGTTCGTGTGCTATGAGCTCAAACGACCCGTCTTGCCGAGCAACATACAATGCCCTTCCATCAATAAGCAGATCTGCCAAGTTGTCACTATTCCAAAAACCCCAAGCCACATGTGAGCGTCGCAGTGAAGTCGTAAATCCGACCGAATCTGTGACATCAGAAAAGTACGAGCCATAATACGCTAACACTCCTCTTTTTTTCTCGTCAATGCTTGTGGTTGTGTCGTGTCGAGCACCGTACTTTGCATTGTAGATATCGTGAAACATCGGGCGTAACTTTTGTCCGAGCCGGTCACGAGTTTCACCGTTGTTGAGGGCATGGGCAAATGCTTGTAAGGCAGCTGCAGTGTCCTGCGGCAACGACGCAATACCGGCCACGTAGTGCGCTATCATCTCAGTTTTGTAGTCGTCCAATGTCAATGGATTTTCACCGCCGTAGAACACTTCATGTAGCAACTCTTCTGCTGCTCCCACATTTCCCTGTAAGGCATGAACAAGAGCGTACACGGAGCGAGTATCGACCCACAAACCATGTGTTTCGAGTGACCATCGTTCTTTGGAAAAGCACTCATGGGGCCAATAAGCAGGGACATTGGCATCGACTCCAGACATCCAGCGCGCGGCTGAATCCACTGGCAGATCGTAATACAACCAATACCAGGAACC
>JAUHYX010000212.1 GCA_030426285.1 bacterium | reverse complement strand
TCCGTCCCTTCAAACACCTCCGCTTTGGCTCCAGGAATCGATGTCAACGAATTACCGCGTAATCTCTCGGCATGCTCCCGCACATTGCATTGACTCAAAACAAGGCCACAAAGCCCGAGAATCAACGAGGCAAAGACAAACGGTGTTTTTGGAGTGTTAGCGATCATCTACACGTGGTTGTGTGGTTGAACACAGCTTACTTTTGATGTGATCGTCACATTCAGTGCTGAAATAAAAAAGTGCACATGTTGGATCAAACTGAAGTTTAAGTTCAAAAACTGGTGTAATCGCAGCGAATCCATTTACATCGACATCTCGATGCACTGCAAGAATGATCAACTGATCATACCCAGCATCTATATCAAGCTCAATTCTTTCAAGCTCTTGCAAAGTAGATTGTGTTTGTTGGGACATTATTATCACATATGCGTGCCAGTTTCTTATGGGGATTACGCTCAAGTCTTGAATGTGATCACAAGTTACATACTGATGATACGCTTCAAACTCCCTCGCAAACTCATCTGTTGGCCAATTGCCGGAAATCACAAGAGGATACGATGAATCGGTATGCCTTGCCAAGCAACCTGCAACTTTGCGAGTTAAGTCTTGGACGCTTGTATACGTAGCAATGACGAGACAACCTCCTGAATCGTCCCCTTCAACACAATATTGTAATAGTTCAACTTTCATTTCAATCGGTTGTAAATTTCTATTTCTTGCAAATATCTACCGGCTACGCGATCACGCATTTCCAAAATATACTCGAAATCAAACACCCACAAACTTCGAATAAACTGATAGGCTTGATGCTCAGGTTCATCCGAACTACTGGTCAACTCAAAGAGTCTTTCGTTGCGATAGTACCAATACGTCAAACCAAACGGTCCAGTGTATTGTTTTTTTGTTATTACACCACCAAACCGTCGCTGAAGAAAGTGATTCCAAATTGGAGTTAGATAAAAGATTAGTGTGTTGCGTCTATGCGGGGTCTGGTACGCGATTTCAATTTCAAATTCCTTCAACCACTCAAAAAATTCTTGTTCATTAGAGTGTTGTGAAAGTACACGAATATCCATCAAGTGGTTGATTCGATCCACACAATATCGAACAAAGTCTGAGAACTCCGTTTTTTGTACTGTCTCAGAATAATGCACTAACCCACAATACCAACCGTACCTGCTAGGTAGACATTTGCAAATTATTTCAAATGCTGAATCAGAATACCCCCAACGCTTCAGCAAGCTGTCCAATCCCGGCAAGCCATCGACTACACCATAGTTCCTTGACTCACACCAAAGTCCATGTTGAAGCCCCTCATTGCTGAGCCAGATTTTTAGTTCACCCCGCTCCAAGATGAATCCCTCTCTGTTTACAACATCAGTTCGCATGAAGGTTTCAAATTGTTCAAAACTCGTGAACTCCATCATTTATTATCCTTGTCACTCAATTACACACAACATCACGAAAACCAGAAGTTAAACTAATTTGGCGGCTCGTTGTCTATGAAATCCTACAAATGATCACGCAAACGAGGAGCGTCGGCACAATCACAGCTCGGTCTACACGAAAGCGCTATTCTTCGGATACTCCAACACCGAATAACTGCGAGGCTCTTCTCCGCTTCTTCCGTTCCTTGCCACAAGATCCATGCAGAATTTTCTGTCTGATTCGTCAAAGAACATGAGGTTGAACGATTCAAAAACATCGCCAACAAACATACTGTCAAACAGAGAACATGATAAGTCTTGCAATGCTCTATTGACTGCAATCACTAGTTGTCCATCCCAATTTTCGTGAAACTTCAGAATGACAGGATAATCCGTGTCAAATTGCCTTATTGTTCTAACTTCTAAGACTAGAACAACGATACTATTGCTATGAATATCCAGTATGGTTGGATCACGAAGTTGCACGATGGATATGTGACTCTGCGTGAACCTCAATGCGGATTCAAACTCGTTATCTTGGACATTGTGCAACACAGTTTTTGGCCAGCTTTGAATTCTAGGCAAATGACTGGTTAATGCCGCTACTTTCTGCGCCAATTCAACATAGGAATCGAATGCGGCAACTGTTAGGCCACCTGCGTATATCCCTTCCAACTTGAAATCATCAACTCCCTCGAAGCTCCAATTGTCTAAAGTCGCTAGAATCATCTGCCTAGTGTTCTCCCAACCAAATTTGATTTCACGAAAAACTCCATTTGTTAAGGACTTTATAGAGATAGACCGACTCCGTTGGGCAGGCTGCCACATCCGTAAAATACTCGAATTCATCGTTGTCCCACTGCCTCGTCAACCTGTAACTGACTTCTTCATGCAAGAAAACTGGACTATCATTAGACCATCTTCTGGCTTTTAAGAAACTGTATGCACAATACTCCTCGCCAAACTTTGTCGACAACGACTCTAATTTTGCTTCGCCGCGAGCAGAAGCTACCCCACACGCCGTTAACAAGTTTGACATATAAAACGTTGTAAGACTTGCCTCGTGAATACTCTTAAACATGATCTTTTTGTCGAACTGTTTTAGGAATTCAAACACGGCTTGTTCTTTCAAGCACGTCTCATTGTACTGCAAATCGTATTTGTTTCGCAACCATAGCAAACAATACCAGCCGAGCTGTTGCAAGTCGAGAGTCTGCATGAGCGTTTGATAGTGGACAATTTCTGGCCATCCTTTACTTTCAGCAGGATAGTACTTAAAGTACAACTCTGACAACGATGCAAAGCAGCCCAGGCTCGCTAAGAACCTAGATATTTCGTCAACCGAACCTATATAACCAACCGATTCACGCGAAGAGTACACACTTAATGACGTGTGGAGTTCTGATGAATACACAACCAGCCCTTCATCTTTGGCATGAAAAGGACGACCCAGCTTGCCCAACTCTGCAAGCTCATTCTCTAACGCTTCAATAGAATACAACAGCTTCGGCATATTTTTCTACTACAGTTGTTACCAGAGAATCATCAATCAACAACACACTTGGATCAGATACAAGGCTTAATGCGTCCTTGACACTTTAATCGGACTCACGACAGTGATCCCGACCCACAAGCCAAGTTTTCTGGACAGCTCCTTTGCACGTTCTACAACTCTTGCAGGAGATTCAAGCGCATATTCGCCACCGCGCTCATACTGAGGAACCTTCGTATTCTTAGAATATAGCGTCCATTCAAGAGCATGGCAGTCTTCATGCCAAATCGAGTTTACGTCCACTAGTTTTCCTGGCTCAGTTTCCACAACAAACCAACCAACTATATCTTTCACTTGCGCTTCGAGATATGGCTCGATGTGCGCAACAAAATCCGTGGGGTCAAATACAACACTGCTGTGAAAGTCACTACTGCCTTTTGCAACACTCTGTTCTTGGTCGTGCAGGTGATACCGGCCGATTGTGTTTATCCAATCACTATATGCCAATCGTGCTTGAGCCGCAATAGCCTTCCACTTTGGATCGCGTGCGGCATAACTTATTAGCGTGTTCTCGTATTCCGAGAGGAGCGTGCACAACCTGCTCATGCTTTCATGTATGCGCACATACTCAGGGTACTTCGTCTCAAGATCATCAAGGAAAAGCTGCAGTGTACATCGTTCTAGTAAATGCTCAATGAGACTCCAAGGACTAAGAACGAACGCATAACACCGGTGATCCCAAAACATAACAGTTCGTTCATAGTTGCTGATTCTCCCTACCTCATCTACGATTTTAGCACTAAGTATCTTTCGTTGTTGTGCAGAAATTTCTGTTTGTGATTTGGTATACTCACTTGCCGAAACAATAGAACTCAAGACTCTATGACATCTCCTGTTGAGATATACTGCGTCTCCCTCTTCTGCATCCTGATACACCAACTGCGCCAATCCACCGATATGTCTGCTTGTTGCGTCCTCATGCACGAGCACAACAAGACTTGTATTTGATCTCTTGCGTAACTCAAAACCTAGGTCCATCCAAATGTCAAAAGTGTTGCGAGAATCGATTATGACAACTGACATTTGGTCTGATTTCCATCCCACCCGAGACTCTGGGTCGAGTAGGTGGACACTTGAGTAGGGCAGGCCGTTGTTGATTGATTCTTCAATCTTTCTTGAAGTGTAGTTCAATTGTATGTGTATCGGCCATTGATAGAAGCCGCATACAGTCGAAATTTGAGCCAGTATTCTACCTATTTGACATTCCGTTTTGTATGTAGCTAAATAGATGTCAAGATCTAAGTCATTAAGTACTAAATCCAAATAGGTATTAACTATGTCTCTTAACTTTACATTCATTTCAGTCTTGCTCGTCTTTTCAAGAGCAATATTGAGATATATTTTTTGTAGATTGTACTAAGGTTGCAGAATAGTTCCTCAACAAAATCTCCGTCGTAGGTGATCAATGATTGGTACAATCTGACTTCCAATCCCCGCAGCAAATAACTCTCCCAAATTTGCTCTGAAGTTTTCGCTGCATACCTGAACCAATGATAACTTTGGCCAAATTTATCATTAAAACTCTCTGGTCGAACCACAATCTCTTCGCGCAGAAAACCGATGTACAATAAAGCACCGGCGCTGGGGAATAAATACTCTCTGCGGTCATGAACGCTTAGTCTTGCAATATGCACGGAACAGAGTTCTAACCAGAACTCAACCCTTTGCAACGATGTGTAGTCTTCAGGAAACGGCTCGGCACACAAATCTTCTAGTTTTGAAATACACATTCGACCAACTTCTTGGATTCCTCCCTCACATATCAACTGGCTATGTTGATGAAATTCGGTTCTCACATTGAAAGAATTTGGAAACACGATGTTATAAAGGTGGCTAAAGCTGACATAGTCACTTATAGATTGTAAGAAGTCCGTCAGTTCGGCAAACGTGCCAACACAACCAATGCAATTATTGCAAGACCAGATCCCCAGAATCTCAATATCTTCGAAGAGGTCAGGTTTGCCAATTTTATTGAAAAACAAAATAAGGCCATCGTGCTCTATGTCTAGCCTCCTCTTCTCCCAGCCCGAGAGAGACAAAGTCGCTTCAAGTTCGGCACAGTCGTTGAATAGTTGATACTTCATAGAACTCAGTGAATGTAGCAGGAAACCTAAGACGGTTTCAGCACGTTGTTTTGAAAAGCAGGCAGATACAAGTGAAAAATTCCCAACAGAGACAGAGCAATATAGCATTTCCGCAATTCATTGTAAGTTTGTCACTTCAATGTTTGAAAACGACAATAGACACTGCTATGCCCAATCATTTTCTTCTGAGCAAAACACTTTCACATATGCTGCGCCATGAGCCTGAGAAGTATGGCATTGAACTGCAACCTGGCGGTTGGTGTAGTATCCGCGATGTGTTGAAAGCGCTGAAACAGAGTAGCAGTACGTTCGACAGCGTGGAGCGTCAAGATATTCAGGACATGGTAGATACGCAGTCGAAACGCCGGCACCAGATTGTGGGAGACAACATTCGCGCTGTGTATGGTCACTCGGTAGACGCACATGCAAATCTGCCTTCTTCTGTTCCGCCTGATACGCTGTATCATGGCACTACTAGTGAGGCCTTGCAAAGCATTCTGGCTTCTGGTTTAAACCCGATGAAACGTCAATTCGTTCATTTATATGACAACCCAGAAGCGACCGAACTCGTGGCTCAACGTCACGGCAATAACACGGTCATTCTGCGCATCGATGCAAAGGGCCTGTCAGCGGCAGGGCAACAGTTCTTTCACGCCGAGAAGAATATTTGGCTGACATCGCGGATTGAGCCGCAGTGGTTGGACGTATGTCTGAGTTGACAAATAAGCAAGTTCCAGAGCTACCCCCGTATTCAAACATGGTACTTATCTCAGCTGTTCCGAGTACTGTTAACTACATGGCACTTGCGCAATGCATTGAACAACCTCCCATTGCACACCATTGCAAGGTGCGTGTTTGGATTGTGGTCCCTGACCAGGGTTACACTCGCTCGA
>JAUHYX010000211.1 GCA_030426285.1 bacterium | reverse complement strand
GTGCTGCAATGCTGATGGAGATACACTCATAATACGCTGCGAGCACTATGAATATACTGTGTCTACACATCCCGCATTTCGTGTCGCGTGCAATGCGACGCGTCATGAATGTTCGCGGTTCTGTTGCCGTGTTCGACGGCGGTCGCATTGTTTGTCGCACGCCAGATCTTGCGAGCGCAGGACTCATGCCTGGCGACGCTCTCGATCGCGCAAGAACTGAGTTCCCGGGTGTGACGTTTTTTGCGCGTGATCAACTTGCGGAACAGCTCGTGTGGCAGGAGCGTCTTGATGCCGTGTATAGTTTAACACCACAAATTGAAAGCGTGCAGCCTGGTTTGGCGTTTACCGGACTCGACCGCAGGGAAGCCTTGGGTGAAATGGTTGAAAGGCTCGCAGCCTGTGGGGGCATCGCGGCTACCCGTCCCTTAGCGCGGCTTGCTATGCTGCGTGCGCGTCCGGGAAGTATAGCCTATGTTACCGATGCCCAGCGCGACGAGTTCCTCGCTGCTACCGACGTAGGCATATTGGAGTCTTGCGGCTTTGACAACAACCTAGTTGCGAAGTTGCAGCTGTTTGGTTGGCGCTCTGTGGCTTCGCTTCTCAAGCTCAGCCGTCGACACAGCCGCATACAGTTTGGTGAAGCAGGAGAACAGCTGCACGACTTTTTACAACAGTGCTTTTCAGATCGCCCGCTTCCCATGTACTTGCCACCGCGTACAAAGGAGCACACACATGTGTTTGAAGACCCCGTGCGCGAACCGTACGATGTCGTTCCAGTCCTCGAACTGATGACACATGGGCTAGCCGAAACCTTAGAAGGAATGCGTGTAGGACGAGTGCGACTTGTTGCGCGCGACCACCGCTGTGCAGTAGTACACAATTCTGCGCGTGTGATGCGTACGCCTGAAGCACGCGCTAGCGTACTGTTGTCGGCACTTCGCGTTTTGTGCGACAACATGTTGCACCGCGTTGCACCACTTACAGAACTCACTATAGAATTCAGTGCCCTCACCACTCCAGCGTATATCCGCAATGAACTCTTTAGCAAGCGCCAAGATTTGCACACCGCTGTAGCCGCGGTAAATCGCCGTTTTCCTGGCACGATGAAAAAAGTGCAAGTCACCGCTCCGTGGAGCGCTATGCCGGAAGAACGCACTGTTGTAGAGGTGTGGGAATAGCAGGGTCACAGGGTGCATAGATGCATAAACTTGATGGATGAAGGTATACTTAGAACATATTGAAGTAGAGGAGCAGAATGGCATACCGGCAACAGTGTATTGGGCAGGACAGAAGCACCGGGTTGAGGCTGTGGTGGACAGCTGGATTGCATGCACGCGTTGGTGGCAGGAGCAAGACAAACGAGGGTACTGGGTGGTGCGCACAAACACTGCCACTTTCGAACTCTACAAACGCAACAATACGTGGACGCTCTCTCGCTTGTACGACTAGGCACGTTCGCATGGTACGATACTCTCTATGAACTTTCCACACCTTCACATACGATCGTGGTTCTCGTTCTTGGGCGGCGGCTCGTCACCCGAAGAATATGCCGTAGTTGCGCAACGACTTGGGATGAAGGCTGTAGGGCTTACTGATGTTAACGGTATGTACGGTGCAGTACGCCTGCAGCTTAAATGCCGCGCACTCGGCATAAAGCCAGTGCACGGTATTGACCTCGTTGTCGGCAACCATCCACTCACGCTACTTGCTTGCAACAAGGAGGGATACGCGAACCTGTGCCGGCTGTCCTCGCTCGCACATGAGCAGTCGAGACTGCATCCAGCGGTGGAGCCATCTGTTCTCAGTCAATACACACATGGCATCATCTGCTTGACCGGCGGTATGGACAGCGCTTTGCGGCAGCATCTTGAACAGCAGCGATACGGTGAGGCTGGAGCTTGGCTGGAATTTCTTCAACAGGTATACCGCAAGAACCTGTATGTTGAACTCGCGCACCACAGCCGTCCCAATGATACGTTGTATATGCACCGTATGCACGAATTTGCCACGACGCGCAATATCCCTGTCGTAGCAACCGGCGACGTGCGTTATGCTGTGCCGGAGCACTACAAGTATTTTGATATGCTTACCTGTGTTCGGCTCGGTATCACGGTGTTCGATGCACATCCTGAGCGTCCTGTAAATGACCAAGCATATATGCGCAGCGACGCCGAACTGCGCTGCCTGATTCCATTTGAGCATGCATTTGACAATGCTCATCGTATTGCCGATAGCTGCAATGTTGATCTCCTGCCCGGTGCCATAACACCCCCTGCAGCAGAGCTTTCGCCGGAGCAACAACGCATTGGTGCTGATGCGGTTGTACGCCAATTGTGTGAAAAGCGGCTCGACAGCAAGTACCGACCCGACATGCGCGCGCGTGCACAAGCATTGCTGAACAAAGAACTCTCAATCATTGCTGATCTAGAGCTCGCCGACTTTTTTCTCGTTGTGCGCGAAGTTGTGATCGAGGCACGCCGCCGTGGCATTCGTTGCTGGGGACGTGGCTCCGCTGCTAACTCTATCGTGGCGTATTTGCTCGAGATTACTGGCGTGTGCCCACTGCAGCACAATCTGTTGTTTGAACGGTTTTTACACCGCGGTCGCAAAGGCACACCTGATATCGATATAGACTTTGATTCAGAACGCCGCGAGGAAGTGTTTACGTGGATGGAGCAGCGTTTTGGTACGCAGAGCACAGCCATGACAGCTACTCTCATCACATATAGGTTGCGCTCAGCTCTGCGCGATGCCGCTAAAACCCTCGGTTGGCCATTGTTCTTGATTGATCAACTCACCAAGGTTGTGCCCTCGAGCAATGCTTCCAGCGTACGCAAATACAAGCAAGACATTGAAGAAGTTCTCGGTGAATCACCGCTGGTTCATGTGTTGCTGGATGTGGTAGAAAACCTGCACGGCTGTCCGCGTCATCTCGGCTTGCATTCAGGAGGTATGGTGCTGTCGCGCGATGAATTGCACGAGCTGACACCCGTACAGCGCTCTGCCAATGGTCAGGCCATGGTGCAGTTTGATAAAGAAGACATCGAAGCAATGGGCCTAGTAAAACTCGATGTTCTCGGTTTGCGTATGCTGGCAACACTGTCTGAAGCAGTTGAATTGGCGGAGCGACACGACAACTTGCAACGGGACATCGATACGCTACCGCTTGATGATCCCGGTGCTTTTGAGCTGATTCGATCTGGTCGTACTGTGGGTGTCTTTCAAATTGAGTCTCAGGGGCAAATGCACTTGCTGGCTCAACATCAGCCCGAAGACTTTGGAGATCTGATCGCAGAAGTAGCGCTGTTTCGTCCGGGTCCTTTGCAAGGTGGCATGGTCAACCCATATGTGCGCCGACGCCGAGGGTTAGAACCAATCGAACACATGCACCCGCATTTAGAACCTGTCTTGCGCGACACATGCGGTGTGATTCTGTTTCAAGAGCAAGTACTTGAGGTTGCACACCGTTTTGCGGGTATGTCGCTGCAGGAAGCCGATGACTTTCGCTCCTTGATGTCGAAGTTCCGCGACCCAGGAGAAATGGAGCAAATGCGCGACAAATTTGTTGCTGGGGCGATGAGCCGAGGGGTTGATCGCAACTCCGCAAATACTGTGTTTGATAAAGTTTCGAAGTTTGTTGGTTATGGATTCTGTCGCAGTCATGCCGCTGCATTTGCGCGCACAGTGTATCAGTCCGCTTGGCTAAAAGCATATCATCCTGCACCGTACATGGCCGCGGTGATGCAGCACCGTCCGGGCTTCTACAGCCTGATGACACTCGAAGAAGAAGCGCGACGGTTCGGCGTGCCAGTACTCTTGCCAGATATCAATGCTTCGGGAGTGCGTTATGACGTTGAACGCGATGAACAGGGAAGGTTGGCTATTCGCAAGCCTCTGACGTCGGTGCGCTCACTGTCGACCGACCATGCCCGCGATATTGTACTGGAGCGACTCAACGGGAACTATACATCTGTTGAAGACCTGTACCGGCGAGTTGCCATACCAATTGATGTGTTTGAGCAACTGGCCCGATCTGGAGCATTAGACAGTGTGGTTGTGGATTCGCGAACCGCGCTGTGGCATGTGGGAGTGTTGCGCAACCGGATTCCGCAACCGGGTGCTGGACATGATCACAACCTGTTTAATCTACCCGCAGTGGCAGATGTAGATGTCCCATATTTGAGTGAGCTTACACGTAAAGAGCGTTTGTCTTGGGACTACCACAGTCATTCGAGTGCGCGTGAACATCCAATGGGCTTGTACCGACGCATGTTGAAGGATCTGGAAATTCGCAGTATTGAAACATGCTTTAAGTATCAAGCACCTGAACCGGGTAAGAAGGATGGACCACTGATGACTATTGCTGGCATTGTGATGCTGCGCCAGAGCCCACAAACAGCTAACGGAGTGATGTTTATAACACTCGAAGATGAAACAGGTTTTATTCAAACTGTTGTGATGCCCACAATGCGCGCAGAGCTCGGGAAAGTGCTGCGCAGTTCTGCGTTGATCGTGCGAGGACGCCTCAACATGCTCGAAAACTGGCGCGGCCTAGTTGTCGAGCATGCATGGGAGCTCAAAGGAATATCCGGGGGCTACTCAGGCTTTCCATCTGCAGCTGGTGGGCGCGACAAACTTGTTGTTGACACGCCTCAACCAGCCCAACGTTAACGGCGTACATGTAGGGTGGAAGATGCAACCACTCGATTGTCGCGCGAGCGAACAACTACCTGATATGTACCCGAGGCTAAAGTGCCGACAGAGAACGATAGCTCATGCTCGGAACGAGAAACAGTTTCAAGTGACAAAGTCTCGACGCCGCGCATATCCACGATTGAAAGTGTGTATGTTTCACCAGCCTGCAGCGCAGAACTACTCAACATAACTTCTGAGACAGCAGGGTTGGGCGCAAGCGTGGATTCTGCCAACGATTCGAATTCCACCGAATTTTCATTCTTTGTCTTAAATGTCCACACGTTTGACTCAATCTCAACATTGTTGAGGCCGATGGCAGTAACTCGCCAATGGTACTGAGTATTCTGCTCCAACTCAGGTATGGCAGTCAACTCAGTCAATCCTTGTTCATCAAGAACAGGATTAAAGAGCCCTGGAAATTTTGATACAACTACACTATACGAAACAGCTTCATCAACTTCTTGCCATACCAATTCCACTGGTCGCGCAAATGTTGTGTCTGTTCTATTTGGAGGAAACACTTGGTTGATCGCCGGGACAGATTCAAACGAATATGTCACGCTCCACGGACTGTGCTGCGTAGAGTTCGTGCCTCGAACACGCCAGAAATACTGAGTTGTACTCTCGATGTCCAAATCGAGTTCTTGACTACCATTGAGCAACCCCGTGTACGAGACGACATTTTCAGTAAATGTCTCGTCCGAAGAAACCTGAATTTCATGTGTGCCTGCACCCAAAGCCGGTGTCCACACAAATTCAGTTCTGCCGCCAATCCAAGAACTGTTGTGAGCTGGTGCAAATGGTTGAGGTGTGCCAATAGCACGTTGTTCATACGTTGAAACGTCTGCTTTCCAAATTCCAGCTCCATGCGTTGCAACATACACGCGGCTGTCGAGCTCACGCGTAACAATCATTTCGGCTGGAACATTACCTGCTACTTCGAACCCTTCAGGACGCCATGAAGTATTATTGCCATCAATGAGTTGAGTGGAGAAAATGCCACTAGTAGTGCCACAATAGTATACCTTTTTGCCTTCTACGGTGAGCGATGCAATCCAGTTTACTCCAGGTCCAGCACCAGATCCATCATAAAATTGCTCGAGATTACCAGAAATCGAATGTGATGTTTCTCCGCCATCAAAACTTTCAAAAACGCTGATGACGCCATAGTTTGAATACGTAAAAAATATGTGATCAATGTCTTGGTCATCTATGAGAATTGACGAAACATAACCGGTTTGCCGAGTAGAACTTGTAACAGCTGGATCAGAA
>JAUHYX010000210.1 GCA_030426285.1 bacterium | reverse complement strand
CAGTGCGATTGTTACCCGTAATTGTGATCGTGGCTTCTGGGTTTTCTCTCAGCCTCTTGCCAAGAATATTGAGTGTATTCTTGTAGAACTGAATCGCCTGTGTTGGCAAGTCGGCTTCCGTAAAAAGCCCTGTACCAGTGCGGTCGAGCAATACTAGGTTTGTTGAAGTGAGATCGCTGGCTCCTTCTGGGAAAAACACCATTGGGAGGAGTGGTAGCGTTTCGCGGTACTCAGTTTCTTCGATGACGATTGTAAAGTCTTCTTGCTTCTGGTTGCTCTTCGTGATAGCTCTTGCCGTCAAGTCAGCTACAAACAATGGAATCGGTTCTGGTTCCGGTTCCGGCTCTGGCTCCGGTTCTGGCTCTGGTTCTGGAGTTGGTTCAGGTTCTGGCTCTGGAGCTGGAATAAAGGCATAAGCAATGGTCGCGCCGGCGCGCAAGTGGTTCACACTCCAATCAAAAGAGGTTACACCAGTGAGATCCATGGAGTAGCTCACTTCTGGAACTAAGCGAAGATTGTCGCCCAACGGAAGTTCGTACCCTGCACCTAGAAGGAAACTCATGCCGAATCCAGCTAGTTCTGGAATATCGTCGGCTCGTTCGTTTCGTGAAACCTGCTCATTTTCAAAAACTGCAGATTCTGGATTCGTTATGATCTCAACATACTCATAATCACCACTGAGATTGAACTGGAATGTTGGCCCCGCCAAGATTCGCAAGGGAGTCGATTCAAGTGGATAGTATGTGAGAACAGGCTCTATCGAAAGGGCTGAAATATTGGCCGTGAGTTCATGTGCCAATGTCACATCTGTCAGGTCAGTGCTATCAAGAAAATCATAGTACACTTCCGGAGAGAGAACGCCAGAGCGATTGCTATACACGAGTCTTCCCGTTAATCCTAAACTCGAGGAGAAGGGCAGTTGGTAGCTGGCACCGAGAATAAAGCTCGACCCAGAGCCCTCGGTCCACTCATTGCAACAAGACCCTTCAATATTCGCAGAGTCAAAACTGCCTGTGTGTAGGTTGCTTTGCCAACTCAAGAAGAGCCCTGCACTGTTGAAGCGTTTCAATACATCGGAGTACGGTACTTCCCCGTCTGCCGTGTTGACAGTTCGCGTTTGTGCGGTTGCTAACGAACAACTTAAGGCCAGCACAAGGAGCGCTGACAGAAAGATTGATGGAACTCTCATTTTTCACCAATTACTTAACAATCATTAATTGCTGCGACGCGATTCTGTGCGGCATTGTCACAACAATAGTATATGAACCGCTCGGCAAGTCCGATACATCGAACGTGCTTACTCGCTCAGTGGTGGTTTGGTCATGTGTAGCTTGCATCTGCCAGGTAACAGACCGAACCAATTTACCATTGTTTGCGAAGATATCAAGTGTTGCTTGCCCAGATGGGTACTCACCGGTCTTCACAACGAGGTTGTCCGTGGTTGGATTCGGTCCAACCGAGATGATGATACCGTCTGGACCAGTGTTGTAAATATAGCGGTCTCCACCTTCGCGACAGATGTTTGTGATATACAACTCACCGTCATTGAACAGGGCGATAGCTTCGCCTAAATCGTCAACCGTCGTAAACTCTGCATTGCCGGCCGCTATAGACGTGCGGTCCGTTGTGCCGAGCAACACGGTGGCGCGCAGGGTGAGCAATTCAGTGTTTCCTGCTGCAAGAGCACTTGCGAGCTCAGCCTGGTTTAGCTCGATGGTTACTACTTGACGCGGAGGTACACTGGCATCTATGCGGTCACCTGTGATGCGACCAATACTCACATCTGAGATGTGTAGTACACTGGCGATGTGCGATACTTCAAATACGAGTGACTCCAGCGGAACATCGCCAATTTGGTTACTGTTGATGCGCACCGGGATGTCAATAGTGGTGCCAGCGTCTGCTTGCAAGTCTCTCGGTATACCGAACCCAGCACTTCCGCTTGGTTGTGCAATACCTTCACCGAGTAGGGTGATTTCGTATGTTTCTCCGGAGACCTCTTCAACAAGCGTCACTGTGCCGTTGTACACTTGCACCAACGATGGCTCAAAGTACACTTCAATATCTGTATTCGTGTTGCCGTTGAGATTGAATTGGACACCTAAGCCCGGTAAGACGAAGCCATTGGCCGATGAGGCGTCAACAGAAAAACGAGCCTGCACTGAACTTTTGTTCGTTATTCTAAATGTCTGCGTTGCACTCTGTGTCTGCACGTACTGCTGACCAAAGTTTAACTGCATCGGCTCGATGGTGATTTCTGGACGGTCTTTGTGCCCAGTTCCATCAATAGATGCGGCAACCTCCAAGCCAGTACAAGGGGCTTCACTGCGAATAGTGAGGTCAGCATGATCAGTTTGATTTTCTACTGTAGGTGCATATTCTACCACTACCGCGAGTTCCTCACCTGGCTGCAATGTCGCAGGGAGGGGAGGAGTTGTTGTGGCAATCGAGTAGTTCGTGCCAACCAATGTTACATCGGAATTGGTTATCGTGACTTCTGCTGTTCCGGTATTGGTCACCACAAAATTGTGGTCAGATGTCGTACCAACCGTGGTGTTGCCAAAATCAAATGTCGGTTCACTGATTGCAATAGCCGGGCTTATGATTTCACCATATAAAGTGTACACCTTTTCTTCGATACACGGGGAGGTATAGCGCACGCGCAATTCACCGATATACTCGGTTTGTGTTGTGTGCGTAAGCTTGATCCAAATGACTTCAGATCTGGTTTCGCCCACGGTGAATGGAGAATCAGACTCCAACTCGTAACCATTTCCAGAAATAAACAGCTCTACGTCAGAGATGTCAACGTTTTGACTCAAGTCTTGCATCGACACAAACATGCGTGTTTCGCTGTCGGCACATCCAATGATTGGCGGCATAACAATTGTGTCGCCAGCAAGCGGTTGGCCATTGTCATACGTGATTTCGAAGTCAGCGTTTCGAACAACGAGACTCGCCTCGGGCGAATTGACGTCGCCACAAGTATTCGAGAGCACTGCACGAACACGTGTATTATCGTCTGTTTCTTGTACATTTACGAACTCATACTGCGTGCCAGTTTGGCCAGTTGAAGTCCAGTTTGTACCATCGAATATTTCCCAAGTCACGTCAATTGGTTCGGTACCGTTGATCTCAATATTGAAGTACGCATTGTCACCTACACATACTTCTTGGTCGACAGGGGCATCGAGCACGCGAGGAGACTCGTTCACCTGCACTTCCGCAGCAACATACGTTGTCGGTTCGCCGCAGTCACCAATCACAGTGACTTCATACGTACCGGCGTCGGCGACATCAATGTTGGACTTGCTAAATGTCGCGCTGCCAGCTTGGGCAGGTCCGCCATTGATAGACCATGTGTACGATGGATTGGAGCCAGTTGCAACGACTGGAATTGTGAGTTCTTGGCCTTCACACAATGCAATTTGTTGTGTGGTTTGATCTTCAACACGAGTTCGTGGCAGCACAGTAACAAGTGCTTCGGAAACGACAGCTGGGTCGCAATTTCCAACAACTTCTACGCGATACCTGCCCTCAGAGTTTTCATCTACTGAAACTGAAAGTGTAGCATCAAGGTTTTCGCCGATGAGCTGGTCGTTGAAGTACCAATTGTATTGAATATTATCGCCATTTGCATCTGAGACTAGGAGCAATTCAGATCCCTCACACACGATTGTGTCTGAAAGTCTCTGCGTAAACGACGGCGGCGTGAGAACATCGACATCAAATGTCAAGGAATCTCCTTCCGGCAAACATGTACTGCTCACAACAACAGTGTATGTACCTGCATCAGAAGCCTGCGCATCTGTGAGGTTCAATGCTGTTCCAGACTGTACGAGAATACCTGCCTGATTGTACCAGCGAGTTGTGATGTCGTCGCCTTCAACATCGGCTTGAACGGTCAGGTCGCCATTGAGACAAACGCTCTGCGCGTCGATGTTATCATCAACAAATGCCGGCAATTTCTTCACAATGACTGTTATCGGATTCGTTGTAATTGCGTCACCACACTTGCCTGTAAGAACCGCGTGATACAATCCTTCGTCGTTTTCATCTGCATCGAGTAGTTCCAAGGTTGCGTCTGTACCAACAACGGTGTTGTCGGCCAATCTTACCCATTCAATTTGGATATCTGTGCCATCAGCAACGACACTTGCGGTGCCGGTTTCACCTTCGCAAATACTGATACCAGTTGGTTGTACCTGTATTGTTGGAGGTGTATCAATGGTCACTTCAATTGTCGTGGTCTGCACAGGCGGGTCGCAGTCACCGGCGACCTCTACATAGTATGTACCTGCATCGGTGTTATCTACAAATGGTCGTACGAGCGTCGCAAGGGTTTCTCCCGCGAGCACAAAACCGTTTTTGTACCATGTGTATGTCAGTCCATCGCCTGTTGCGCCAACTGTCAATTCGAGTTGTTCACCTACACATAATGTTGTGTCGGATGGGAGCTCGGTGAGTTGTGGCGCAGTCTTCACATCTACGTCGATTGACTCTTCGATAGTGCCAGAACACGAAAGGCTTGTGATAAGAACTGTGTATGTTCCTTCATCGTTTTCTACAACTGAAGGAATAGAGTACAATGCAGCGTTGGCACCGCTAATATCTGCACCATTTTTTTGCCATTGATATTCCAGGTCGTCACCATCAACTGATACAGACAATTGGAGGGGGAGACCTTCGCATAGGACAGCATTGTCGTCGAGCCCCGATAGCAATTGAGGTCCAGACTTCACGGTCACTGTGACTGATGTGGACTGAACTGGCCCACAATCTCCTGAAATTTCTACGGTGTATACAGCTTCTTGAATTGCGGCAATAGATGGGAAGCCGAGTTGACTATTTGTTGCTGTAGGCAAGATAGATCCGTCTTGGTACCACTGATACGTGAGTCCGTCGCCCGTAGCATTTACTTCTAGTGTCAACAGTTCTCCTTCACACAGAGTTGTATCACGAGACATTGACGTAATGACAACGGCTTCAAGCACATCTACATGTGCGATTTCGGAAACCACTGTATCACAAACGCCGCGAATTTCTACTGTATATGTGCCTTCATCTGCAACCACCGCTGGTTTGCTATACAGCTCTGTTGTTGCTCCAGTAATTGGGGCACCGTCTTTATACCATTGATATTGATTGCTCAAGCCCGATGCTTCGACTTCGAGTACGAGTTGATCGCCGACACACAGTGTATCTGACTGAGGCTGAGCAGAAATCGTTGTTTCCTCATTCACCGTCACAACTGCAACACTACTTGTGGTACTTGGTGAACAAGCACCAGAAACCACAACAGTGTAGTTGCCCGCATCTCCAGATACAACGGCAGCCTTTGTGTAAACACTATCGGTTGCACCAGTAATTAAATTTCCATCGCGATACCATTGATACGTCAACTCATCACCCTCAGCCGCAACTGCGAGCGTGAGCACATCACCTTCACACAGTTCCTGATCTGTAGGTTCGGACGTGATTTCGGGTAGTCTGTTTACCGTGACAACAGCGACTTGACTCTGCGTAGCTGGCGAGCAAACGCCAGAAACTACTACGCGGTAAGCACCTGCATGGGAATTGTCGACGGGGGAACGAGTCAATGTGGCCGATGTCGCACCTGCGATATCAGCACCATCTTTCTGCCATTGAAATGTCAACTGATCACCGTCTGCCGTGACTGACAATGATAGTTCGTCGCCTTCACACAGTTCTTGGTCTGTAGGCTCGGACGTGATTTCGGGCAATTTGTTTACTGTGACAACGGCGACTTGACTCTGCGTAGCTGGCGAGCAAATACCAGAAACGACTACGAGATAAGCACCTGCATGGGAATTGTCGACTGGCGAGCGCGTCAACGTAGCCGATGTTGCACCTGCGATATCAGCACCATCTTTCTGCCATTGATATGTTAAGTCATCACCCTCAGCAGTGACAGCGAGCGTGAGCACATCACCTTCACACAGTTCCTGATCTGTTGGTTCGGATGTGATTTCTGGTAGTCTGTTTACCGTGACAACAGCGACTTGACTCTGCGTAGCTGGCGAGCAAACGCCAGAAACT
>JAUHYX010000358.1 GCA_030426285.1 bacterium | reverse complement strand
AGACTCAACGGGCAGTTGCACAGGCTTTGCTTGAAGTACACAGAGAAACTCCACTACAGGCTGTTGTATCAACTGGTGACAACATCTACCCACAGGGTGTTGAATCTATTCACGACCAACACTGGAAGAAGTTCACCGATGTGTATGAGGATGCGTTGCTGCAATTGCCGTGGTATGCTGCACTGGGCAATCACGACTGGAGAGGCAATGTTGTGGCTCAGCAAGAATTCTCAGCTGTACACCCTTCGTGGCACATGCCGTTTCGCTACTACACCGCAACATTGGGTGAGTATGAACTGTCACAAAACATCATAGTCATAGATACCACGAGTCTGCTGCGCGGTGACGAAACGCAACTCTTGTGGTTAAAAGAAACACTGCAAACTGTGAAGTCTCCGTGGGTCGTAGGGCATCACCCGCTTCGTTCCTATGGTCACTATGGCGACAACTCCGTTCTACTAAAACAGTTACAGGGACTTTTCAATACGGCAGAAGTTCCATTGTACTTGTGCGGTCATGATCATGATTTGCAGCTTATTCAGCATCCAGACGATGCGTTTACCTGTGTGGTTTCTGGAGCAGGTGCTGCAACGCGAGAGACACGCAAAGGAGAACATTCGCTGTTCGCTTCTTCGGACCCTGGTTTTGCAATTCTTGAATGGCAACAGAACTCGAAAACCGTTTCATTCTTCAACAAATCTGTATCCAAAATGTATCGTCACGTGTTGTTCACATAGCAGCCCCAACATTCAACTCACAACAACTTTGATTTGCCTTTCGAATGGCCCCAAAAAGTTGTATTGTGGAAACCGCATTCATCTTCTTGTGGAGCCTTGATATGTTGCCTTTCGGTACGAGAATTCGAGTCTTTTGTACGTCATGTATCACACTTCTGATCGCGGTACTTTCTTCTGCGAGTACCGTGGCACAAATATCTCAAGATACATGGGGTACAAACTTTCAGTTCACGTTCCTACCGAATTTCCACAACAACCTTGACCTATATTCCGACTCGCTGTATGTTTTTGTGTATTCAAAATCCGAGTCTGATTTCTCAATCCGTTATTACAGCCGGTTGTTCACCAACAACGAGGAGCGCTATTGGGAGGTAACGAAATTTGGAACTGCGACGGTAGACCAGCCGTGGTCAATGGCTATTCCGTGGCGCGAACCAGATCCAGACACCACTGAGTCGCAAGAATTCGATCTCGTAAATGAGTTAGAAGGATTCTTAACTGCGGGGATGCAAGTGGTTGGTGGCGGTAGCTGGCGTCGACAAAATGGACAAATAGCTC
>JAUHYX010000003.1 GCA_030426285.1 bacterium | reverse complement strand
CTCAACTTCCGTATATCCACCGTGTCAGTGTTCCCGTTGTACCTGACCTCTACAACTGTTGTATACTCGTAGCAACATTCTAAGATGAAATAAGCGCTAGTGTTGTGCTTCAGATTCCAGCAGGAAAAACAGAAAATTCTGTACTTCATGACGAACGCAAAAAGGAAATCGTAGTTTCTCATGCGCCTAAAGTGTGTTCCTATACTCTCCAACATTAGGTTGTCGTAGTCACGAGAATACTCTGATTGACCATCCAAGACTATACAAACACCAACTTTTTTGTCGATAGTCATCGAACATACCCCAACTTCAATAATTGGTTTGTTGGTATTGGTAGACTTGTTGATGTGTGGTTCTGTAGTTTGTTTCAAAATGCTGTAGTGCCCCCTAAAAAACCAGGATCGTTACTCTCTATCGCATTCTTTGATTATTAGCCTTGCCCGAAATTGGCCAGAGCACGCGTAATTTAGCAGCACTATTTTAAGATTCAAGGCGTACAGTCTCATTTAAACCACAAAGCCCCAGAAACGTGTGGTTCCTAGGGTTTGTAGTGTTTCGTCGTAACCCGATGTGTCACACGCGAATCAAGGAGTATTTTTGGCCTAGATTTAAGCCTAAGAAGACATCTCCGGTGTAATTTTGAGTATATTTCGGCCTGATCCTGCAAAGCTCTGGTTGGCCGGAATTCTTGTCCAGTTTTGCGCTTGTTAGAATTAAAGAAATGCCAACCAAGAGCACCAATTGTGACGGTCACAATCCTCGATATGTTGAGGACAAGTTATAATGTGGTTGAGTTTGTGGAGGTAGCATTTATTCCTCTTCAGCACTGGGCAGAAATTCGTGTGTTACTGCAGAAGAGTTACGGAAATAAGGACAAAAAATGGAATTCGATTATAGTGCTGAGAAGTTACTCAGTATACTAAACCAACAAGATGAATGTGATTGGATAGAGGCGAAAGGTGGAGGATCGATCTCCAAATCTGCTATGGAAACCGTGTGTGCCTACTCCAACGAACCAGGGATTGGTGGAGGATATATTCTTTTGGGGGTTGCAGAAGATCATGGTCAACTATTTGGACAGTATAC
The DNA here is from genome assembly GCA_030426285.1 of bacterium. Classification (GTDB taxonomy): domain Bacteria; phylum Bacteroidota; class Ignavibacteria; order Kapaibacteriales; family UBA7675; genus JAUHYX01. The sequence continues at coordinate 35,272 of JAUHYX010000003.1, read as the reverse complement.
AGTAGTAGGCGTTTCTGACTTGGACAAGGTTCAGAAAGACTTTGCTAGTATGTGTAGTTCCATGTTTAATATACCAATTCGTCCCAAGATTGAAGTAGAGACCATTGGTGAAAAAGCCGTTGTCAAAATTACAGTCGTTGAGCTTGACTCGTCAAAAAAACCGCTTTACATAGAAAAGAGTGGGCTGCCAAGCGGAGCCTTTCGTAGAGTCGGGTCTACTGATCAAAGGTGCACTGAAGATGACTTACGCGTGTTTTATTCGTCAACAGAGAGCTACGATGTTTCTACCGTTGAAGGATCCTCACTTGCAGATATCGATGAAACAGCTGTCGATCGGTATCGAAAGTTGAGAGAGAATATCAATCCTGCTGCCGAGGAACTCACTTACAACGATGGAGACCTATTACTATCTCTTGGTTGTCTAAATCGCAAGAATCGGAGTGAGCTGACTTTGGCTGGTCTTTTGCTGTTTGGATCGGCGAAAGCGTTAAGGGCCTACTATCCGATGTTGCGGGTGGATTATATTCGCGTTCCCGGAAACCAATGGGTTCCAACCCCCGACGATCGATTTGTAACGATCGATATGAGAGGGCCTCTTTTGACTTTGCTGTTTAGATTGGTAGATGCCATAAATGCAGATCTCCCGAAAGGGTTTCTCTTGTCTGACAACGAGTTGCAAGCTGATTCAAGTGGGTTACCAACGAAAGCCCTGAGAGAGGCAATTGTCAACGCATTAATGCACAGATCGTACCGGGAACATAGGCCAACTCAAGTGGTGCGATACGATAACAGAATTGAGATTATAAACCCTGGATACTCTTTGAAGGCTGAAGACCGACTTGGCGAGCCTGGTAGTGAAACTCGAAATCCGTTTATTGCTGCTGTATTCCATGAAACAAACTTAGCCGAGACGAAAGGGTCAGGCATACGTGCGATGCGAATCATGATGCGTGAGTCGCATTTGGCTCCACCTATGTTCGAATCCGATAGAATTAATAATCAGTTTACTTCGAGACTTCTGTTGCTTCATTTTCTTGACGAGAAAGACTTGAGATGGTTGTCAAGGTTTGATGCGCTGAAACTTTCTGACGGACAGAAGCAAGCATTGATATTTATACGAGAAGTGGGTGCCATTGACAATGCTCGGTATAGACAGTTGGTTGATTGTGATGTTCTTCAAGCATCGCAGGAGTTACGTGCTCTGCGGGATTTGGGTGTTATTGTATCCAAAGGAAAGGGTCGAGCTACGTACTATATTCCAAGTCCATCGATGAACGATCAAGATACTGCGTTAAGTACAGGAGCTCGAGAGTTAAGTACAGGAGCTCGAGAGTTAAGTACGGAAGCTCAGGAGTTAAGTACGGAAGCTCAGGAGTTAAGTACGGAAGCTCAGGAGTTAAGTACGGAAGCTCAGGAGTTAAGTACGGAAGCAGAAGTGAAAACTACGAGAGACAATAAGGAACTGTTTAGTGAGCTAATTGATCCCAAGATAAGTTCACTTCTAGACAGTCTCGGCAAGAGAGAAAGAGACAGTTCAAAAATCGAGAAAATAATCGTTGAAATTTGCAGTAAAAGAGCAATTAAGGCTGCGGAACTGGCGACGATACTAGGACGAAATGAAGACTATATCACCAGAAAGTATCTGAATGTGCTGCTTGATCGCGGTGAGATCGCTTACTTGTTCCCTGAATTGAGAAATCATCCACAACAGGCCTATGTTTCTGTTAAAGCGTGATATATCAACTGAATACCCGTACACCCCAACTAAACCACAAAACCCTAGGTTCAGGGGTTGCAGGAGTTTGAGCTACTCTTCACCCCCTCAAACACACACCAAATTCCCACTGTGCAATGTGGTGTCGTCGTTCATCCTGTATGCTACGAGTTTGCCACCTTTGGCAACGCTGTAGTCCAGGCAGCAAACATTGTCCTTGAAGAATGCTGGTTCTCCCGTAAGCCAATAGTGTCCGAAGAAGACAGGCTTGTCGTGGTCGCGATAGTATTCAAGCGACGCTAGTTCAGACGTTTCAATTGGTGTTACGGGCAGGTTTTCGTTTGGCAAAACGCTGATGGATCTGTAGGTCGTTGCAGACGGATCTTCCCACCATTTGAACCGGATTTGCGACCTTCTTGCACCATCTTTGTCGAGGAAATAATGCCCTTCTGGCATGCGTAATTCTTTGCCTTTTAGCGTTTGGTCTATGGCCTCATACAACTCTGTGCCTCTCCTCACAGACTGATAGATAAGCTCGTCGGTTAGCCGGTCGTTGACTAGATCCTTCCTCAGGTATTCAATGTTGTTGCTGTCCCAACAGGCATGAACGGCTCTGAAGTTTTCGGCTTCATAGAACAGTGGCAAGGTCTTGAACCACTCGATATAACCCTCGTATTCTTGCTGTCGATTCTGAAACTGCTTCAGCGTTTCGTAGTGTTGAACGACATTCTTGATCTCGTGTTTTCTGAGGTGTCCACCACCAGCGTCCTTGTAATGAAAGCACAATGCATTGTACTCATGATTTCCCATCAAAGCAATGGCGTTGTCGCTGTCAACCATCGCTCGCACTATCTGCAGTGTCTCCCGAATCTTCGGACCTCGGTCAATGTAGTCGCCAATTAACAGCACCTTTCTCTCGGGATGAGAGTACACGCCATTGTTCTCTGCATAACCCAACTTCCGCAACAACTCTTCAAGCTTGTCTGCATGTCCGTGAATATCGCCAATGAGGTCTATCATACGTTGTTAGGTGATTTTTTTGTTGAAACAGGTTTTATGGCTGGAGTTGTTTCCGGAAAGAAACCATTTTAAGGCAAAAGAATAGGATCATGGTGACGAGATGAGTTCGTTATTCACATATAAATCCACACCGTCTAAGTTCACAGTTGGGACACTATTTGGTTCAGAGCTGTTCGATTTAATGACAACGATGCTCTCTACTCCAAGATTAAACTCCTTTGTCACAACAAATTGTGGGTTCCTACCTTTCAAACGCAATTTTTCACTCAATATCATGTCGTTGACATAGAGAGCTCCCGTTACTCTGAGGTCACCTTCTACAACTGTTTCCGTACTTGAAACGCGAGCATTTTCACTTTTGCTCGCTTGCTCCGAGTGCGATTTGTAGTAACTACGATCATAAGTCCACCCAAGCATTAACGCAATATTCATTGCGCACAAAACGGCCACCAACTTTTTCATACTGAGCACCTTCAGGATAGAGTAAAAGAACAACAAGCTATAGCAGGAATATCTGTCTCAGTGCACGATACTAAGCAAGAGAACAGGATCGTCGAAGATACTTATTAAACTAAAACTCACAAAACGTGGAAATCGAAGTGAGTGCTGGGGTGTCGTTGCCACATCTAGTAGAAAGACATCAAAATAGAGTGGTTGTTGGGCTCAAAACACCCCCAATTTAGGGTTCACTTTTTTGGAGGGTACGATTTAGGCATGTGGAAACTGTCTGCAGTAGTGTTAGCCCTTTAAAACACAAAACCCTGGGAGCCGTGTGGTTCCTAGGGTTTGTAGTGTTTCGTCGTACCCCGTAGGGGAATCGAACCCCTCTTACAGGAATGAAAATCCTGGGTCCTAGCCGATAGACGAACGGGGCGTCTTGTAAAAGAGTCTACAAACTTACGGTTGAGATGATTTAAAGTCAAGAGTTTGTGTGAAAAAAGTTATTTTTTTGCATGAAGAATGATGAACATTCAAATTCGCGTGAGCGCGATGCTGGTTTCCATAGCTCGCCGGTGGTGTCTTCGCAGCTCGATGTGCATGAGGCGCTGGAGGAGACGGTGCGCAAACATGTGCGTACGAAATGGCAACACAATGTGCGCTCGGAAACTCGCGCTGCTGTTGTGCCACTGCTGCAAGAGGCTCAAGATGGTGGTCGACCACTTCTGCTCGATGTTGGGTGCGGTACCGGCCTGAGCTCCGTGCATCTGGCCGAGCACCGGAATATGCAGGTGCTGGCAGTGGATCAGTCGGCGGCTCGACTCAACAAAGCGCCGGCTCATGACCTCGTGCGGTTCATACGCGCCGATGCGGCCGATGTGTGGTGCCTCGCAGCTGAGCTGCAGTTCGCGTTCGAGCATGTGTTTCTTCTGTACCCGAATCCGTGGCCGAAACCTGGACATCTCAAACGGCGCTGGCACGGTCACCCAGCCCTGCCCCTGCTGCTGCAGTGTGCGCCCGCTACCACCTTGCGCACAAATTGGGAGGTGTATGCGCGTGAATGGCACCGAGCTTTGGAGCTTTGTGACCGCGATCCCGAGCTGCGCGAAATTCATCCCAAAACGCCGTTTTTGACGAGATTTGAGGAAAAATACGCCCGCAGTGGACACACCCTGTTCGAGGTCGTCTCGGATTCTTCCTCCTAAAGCAGCCAATTTTACGTATCTTTAATGCTTTCGTAACAATTCTGCAATGTCATGTCACTTGCCCCCGAGGCTGTTTTCGGTTTCATGGTCGCGGCTTACAGTATTGTCGCAAACGATGCTATTCAAACCCTAGGTACGTTCCTGAGTTCGAATAGTACTCGCAGTAAGTTTTTGTTGTGGCTCTTTGCCGCCGCTATCCTCGGTGGTGTGCTGATGTATGGTTGGGCCAGTGGCGATATCGCTTATGGACGACTAGACAAGTTCCCGATGCCGGAGGGTGGACTCACCTGGTGGCATACGCTGCCTGCGGTGGTGATTGTGGTGCTGACGCGCTTTGGCATTCCAGTGAGCACGACATTTCTGATTCTCACCATTTTTGCACTGCCCAATCTCGAAAAAATGTTGGTAAAATCTTTGCTGGGATACGCGGTTGCGTTTGCCTCAGCACTTGGTATCTATATGGTGATTGCAAAACGGCTGCGCAGAATGTACGACAAGGGCGGTGGCAATCGCTCACTCTGGATCGTGCTGCAATGGCTGTCTACCGGTTTCCTATGGGCGATGTGGCTTATCCAAGATTTGGCAAATATTTATGTATACCTACCGCGACAGCTGTCTGACTACGAGTTCTTTGGCTCATGTGCTCTTATGCTGGGTCTGTTAGGCTACATTATCTACAACCGCGGTGGTAAAATTCAGCATATCGTTGAGACAAAAGTCAATACCTCGCGCATTCAGTCTGCGACGATTATCGACTTTATCTACGGGATTATCTTGTTCGTTTTTAAGGAAATGTCGAACATGCCAATGAGCACCACATGGGTGTTTTTGGGGCTGTTGGCTGGACGGGAAATTGCGATTACGCGTATGCTACACCATCAGCCGTTTGCGGTGACGCGGCGACTCATCCTGCGCGATGCCGGTAAGGCCACTCTCGGCTTGGGCGTTTCGGTTGGACTCGCCTTGCTCATTCCCGTTTTAGCCGGGTTCTGATACATAGATTGTCTTCATATTCACAAACTCGCGAATGCCTGCAAAGGAAAGTTCGCGTCCATACCCACTGTTCTTGATACCACCAAATGGTAGCCGCGGGTCAGAACGCACAAATTCGTTCACAAAACATGCGCCGGCCTGCAAGTGCTGTTCGGCAATGCTTCGCGCTCTGTGGATGTCGCGGCTGAACACGGCTGCGCCCAAACCAAAATCACTATCATTAGCGATGCGAATAGCATCGGCTTCGTCTTTGGCCTGAATAATGGCTGCTACCGGACCAAACAGTTCTTCGTGATACGCGGGCATGCCGGGTTTTACATCTGCCAATACTGTAGGAGGGTAATACGCGCCCGGACCTTCGGGAACGAAACCACCGGCAACCAAGCGCGCACCTCCGGACATGCTCAGGCGCACCTGATTGTGCAACTCGTCGCGCAGGTCGATCCGCGCCATGGGGCCGATATCGTTGTTTTCATCAAGCGGATCACCCATGGTAGCACTCTCCATGGCTTGCTGCACTTGATCTATGAATTCAGCGTATACAGCTTCTACAACAATGAATCGCTTGGCCGCAATGCAGCTTTGTCCGCTGTTGATGAGACGGCTGTTGACGCATGTATTTGCGGCATGGGCGATGTCGGCGTCGTGCAAGACTACATAAGCGTCTGACCCGCCCAGCTCAAGCACGCATTTTTTTAAGGCAGCTCCTGCGGCCGCGGCTACAGACTTCCCAGCGGTTGAGCTCCCTGTGAGCGTCACCGCCTGAATTTCTTTGCGCTGTATGAGTTCAGCAACGCGCGATCCGGGTATTACCACCTTGGCAAAAACGTCGCCCGCCCCTGCTTCTGCAAAGATCTGTTCAATTTCTACAGCACAACCGTTTACATTTGAGGCATGTTTGAGAATGCCGGCATTGCCTGCCATGAGTGCCGGAGCCGCGAAGCGAAATACCTGCCAAAAAGGGAAGTTCCACGGCATAACAGCAAGAACTACTCCAAGTGGATTGTAACAAACGCCGGAATACTGTGCTTCGGTTGGCAGCGCCACATCGGCGAGCATGGACTCAGCATTAGCGGCGTAATACTCACATACAGATGCGCATTTCTCAATTTCAGCCCGACCCTCGCGCAGAGGTTTGCCCATTTCCTTGGCCATCAACATACTCAAGCGTTCAGAGCGTTCGCGCAATAGTGAAGCGATGGTGACAAATACGTCGCCGCGCTGAGAAAATGTTTGCCGCGCCCAACTACCTTGAGCCAGCTCCACGCGTTTGAGAATTTGATTGAGTTCAGCAGGTGTGTTTGTGCTGTACGACGTGAGGGTTGCGTTGTCGTGAGGATTGATGCTGGTTGCCATATTACCTATAGTTGTTCGGTTCGTGCTACATGAAATCGCACTACGGGGTCGGAAGGCCAAGACACGCGTAGTGAATTCAATATTTCTGCTGCAGACTCGGGGTGCCCGGTGTTCAAAAACTCAATTGCTTCGCGCAACTGTCCGGCGTATTGCTTTTTGCTCTGACGCGTGATCACGTCATCTGCACCGAAATACTCATACAGTGCTTCCACCTTGTTGCGACCCGAAACAGCCGCGTGGTCGATGAGTCTACACATATCTCGTTGGACTCTGTTGAGTCGCTCGTACACTGCCTCTGTGAAAATCACAGAAACGAGATACGATTTGGTTAAATGTTCTATGCGCGAGGCGGTGTTCACGGCATCCGAGATCACGGTACTGTCCATGCGATTCTCGCTCCCTACCGTTCCCAACATCATGCTGCCTACATGCCGACCGATGCCAACTTCAATTGGAGGGAAATCCGAGCTTGAGTCACTGTCGTTAAAGTACTGCAATGCTACGAGCATGGAGTCCGCACAACCAATTGCATCGGCCGGAGAACCGTCGAACAATACCATCAAGCCATCACCAACATACTTGTCAATAAAGCCATTGTGTTGCGCGATGATGGGTTCCATGACGCCGAGGTATGAGTTGATGAAGTTGAAGTTTTCAGCCGGTGTCATGTCCTGAGAAATACTCGTAAAACCGCGAATGTCTGTAAACATCACCGTCATCTCCTTTTCGATTTGATCGCCGAGGTTGACGTCGAGAATTGACTTTTTGTTGAGGTGCTTCAGAAATTCATGCGGTACAAATTTGCGGTAGGCCCGATTGGTGAGCACGAGCTCGCGGTCGCGCTTGTAAGCGTCAATCGCGGATTGCAATGTGAGCAAAAGGTCGTGCTTGTCCCACGGTTTTGATATATACCGAAAGAGTCCAGCTTCGTTCACAACATTGGCTACGGCCTGCAAATCTGCTTGTCCAGTGAGCATGATTTTACGGATTTCTGGACGCAGTTTGTGGATCGAAGCCAACAGCTCGTCACCGCGTTTGCCGGGCATGATGTAATCCGACATCACTACGGCAACCTCCTCGCCGTCGAGGTCGAGTTCGTTCAACAACTCCAATGCATAACTTGCGCTGTCTGCATACTCAATATTCACATTCGTGCCCAGTGCACCGCGGAGTTCGCTTTCTAAGCTATTGAGAACTGTTTGTTCATCATCTACACATATAATGGTGAGTTTGTCGCTCATGAGTCAACACTAATTCCCGATTCAATGGCGGCAATGAGGTCGCGTTCATCCCAAGGTTTTGCAATGAATGCGTGTAGGTTCGCTTCTTTGCGAGCGCGTTCCACAGCATCTGAGTCGGCTTGACCGCTCAACATGATGGTGACTACATCGGGCAATTTCTCATGCACATGCTTGAGAAACACATCGCCTTTTTGTCCAGGCATCAACCAGTCGGAGATCACCACGAGTATTGAATTCGCATCGTTGCGGATTTCTTCGATAATCTCTTCTGCATCTTCAGCACTGTTGGCAAACTCATAATTGTACTTGCCGCCAAAGTGATGCCTGAGTTGAGCTTCAAGGCTCGTCAGAATGATATCTTCATCATCTACACATATAAAATAGAAGTGCAGTTGTGGCTTCATGATTCTGCTCCAGGTTGTTTCACTGGCAATGAAACGGTAAATGTTGTGCCGCGACCGACCTTGCTCTCTACATGGATCTTGCCGTTGTGATTGTTGACAATGCGCTGTACAATGTCCAGCCCAAGCCCGGTACCTTCTCCATGTGGTTTTGTAGTGAAGAACGGGTCAAAAATACGCTCGAGAGTCTGTTTTTCCATACCACTTCCTGAGTCGGTAATGGCAATGTTTACCATGTCGTTGTCAGGAGTGTAAAACAGCTTTATACCCAACTCGCCACGACCTTGCATGGCTTGGATAGAATTCTGCAACAGGTTTGTCCACACCTGTCCCAGCTGATCCGGGTAACCTTCAATAGCGGGAACGTCGTCAAAATGTTTGTCGACAACAATATCGTGTTTTAATTGATTGTGATACAGTATCAGCACATCGTTGAGGTTGTCAGCTACGCTCATAGGCACCGCAGTTCCAGAGGCGTCTTGACGTGAGAAATTTTTGAGCGCAAACACGATTTTACCAGCGCGTTCAGCGGCAGAGAGAATGTTCTTCGTGCCGTTACTGACGTCCGTAATTCTGTTGGCAGCTTCCAAGAGCTTCAACACATCATTGTGCTTCAGAAGAGTTTGAAGGTGCTTATTACTCGGTTCAATACCCATGTTTACGAGAATTTGCGCCGCCATCCGGCTGTTGTTGCCCAAGTGAGCTTGCAGCTCACGTTCGACAACTTTACGCAACTCGCGACGCTCTTTCATGGAGAGTGTCACCTGTGTGTCGAGAGCAATGGCAACGAGGTTTTCAAATGCTCGATATTCTTCGGCGCTGAGCATGGCATGCACTTCTGAAACATTCTTGAGCACTTCGTTGAGCACTGCGTCGATGGTGGTAGCCGACGACTGTATTGCGCCGAGCGGCGTGTTGATCTCATGTGCAATGCCGGCGATGAGTTGTCCGAGAGCTGCCATTTTTTCGGTTTGAACGAGCTTGCTTTGGGCAGACTTCAGTTCGTCGAGTGCGTCTTCCAACTTGAACTTCTGTTCGTTGAGTTGTTGGTTCTGATCTTGAACTTGCAATACCGCTTGTTGCAATTGCAATTCGGCATTTTTCTGTTCGGAGATGTCATAAGCGATACCTGCACGGCGAATTTCGTTGCCCTCTTTGTCGTAAATCGCGAATGCCTTGTCGCGAATCCAACGCATCACTCCAGATGGCGGAGAAATGCGGAATTCAAGCTCGCGTGGCGTAGAGCACCCATAGCGTTCCATGATGTAGTGACGGTCCTGGAACATCTCACGGTCGTGTTGGTGAATGCGACTAAACAACATTTCAGGGGATTTTCTGTATTCCGCTTCAGACACTTCAAAAGTGTTGCAGAATGAATGATTCACATACAGCACATTGTTGGATGTATCCGTCAGCCAAATCATAAAATCAACATTGTCTGCCATTTGCTTAAAGCGCGTTTCACTCTCTTGCAATGCTGTTTGCTGCTCGAGCTCTTGTGTGATGTCGCGCACGATGAGCATGCGATTGTAAGACTCGATGCACTTGACTCGAACTTCAGCTACTTTTTGACGTCCGGAGCGCGTTTTGAAGACAATAGACTTTGCCACTGCACCATCTTCGGCACTGTATGTATTTCGGGGAGAAGCAGCAAAAGTATTCAGCTTCATCTTATCCGCGTCGTTCACCACGGTCGCGTCAACAAACTCCTCAACCGTTCCAACGCTGTTAATATCCTGATCCAAAAAGTCATTGAGCGTGTGGTTTGCCAACACAATGCGCTTGTTGTCATCAAACACTAGAATACCCAACGGCACAATTTCCAACATACTCTTCATTCTTTGCTGTGCAGCCGCTGCCGCAAGTTCAGCTTCAATGCGCAGAGACACATCTGTGACATGCACCACTCTATACGCGCCAATAGCCTTCGACTGTTGGAATTCGACGGTGCGGTGCTCCGAGCTGTCGGCGGCGTTGGCAATCGGATACACGAATCCGGATAAACTGCGGCTGTTGAACCAGACGCGCAGTGCCGAGCTTTGTTCTTCTGTGGCGATTGGGGACATCACGGCATCGGGAAAGGTTTTGCCAACGATGTCGTGACTGTCAAATAGCGCTTGCGCCTTGACATTACACAGCTTGATCTCATCCGTCCTCGCGTGAACCAACAGCGTTGCTGCGGGCAGAGATTCAAGCACCTCATGCGTCTTTTCCAACACAAGCTGTTGCTGATGCTCTTCAAAGTGCTGCTGCATGTCTTTTGCAAAAACTATGACGATCGCATCGCCTATTCGGTGCTTGTGAACGGTGTACTGTTCAGTTTTGTTGTTTGAACCAGCGGTCGCATTTGGCACATGCACCGTGTCTGGAATGTCGTTTACCACTTCACGAGATTCGCTGCTCTGGGCTTGTTCATGCTGCAAACCTAGAACTTGCTGTAACAGTTGAGAGCCGTTTGTGGCAACATCAAAAACATGTAAGAACGCAGGGTTTGCACGTGTTATAAGCCCGTCTTGTGTGCACTCACAAGCGAGTTCGGGGATCGCATGTAAATAGTGTTTGCGGAAATCTGCCAAAATGTGATTCTGTTCTTGCAGAGCATTTCGTTGAAGGGCGTGTTCAACAACATAGTTGGCGATTGGTTGCAGCTCCTTGGGAATAGCGAGAATTGCTTCTGATTTGTCGAGTTTGGGCATGCGGACTACAGCATTTGCGCGAGTGGTGCTGTCGTGCACGGTGTAGCGCACCAGACCAACAATCCACGGTAGAGCTGCTAGCCAAGTAAGGATACCTGCAATGATGAGTGCTATCGTGTTTGATTCCGGTTCAGCAAGTGGACTTTGATGTGTTGCTAAAACGAGTTGTGGTACGTGAGATGCTTTGTATGCCCACATACCCTCATCTTGTTCAAATGTACCTGACCCGCCGCGTAGAAGTGGAAGGCTATCAGCTAGAAGGTCTGGCTGAGATGCAGCAACCCGAACGATATTTCCTCGCTGTGCATCTTTCACCAACAAAGCGCAGTCAATTGTGCCATGAGGAGTTGTGCGTGTTTCGAACAACGGCTGGAGATTTATAGGTACATAAACAGTTTTACTGCTGTCGCCCTCTGGTATAGCTACGTGCAGCAACGTGGCATCGCCAGCAATCAAAAGTGAAGATGTGAGCCCACCGTCAGCCTGATGTTCTGGTTGTGCACCAATGTGTAACGCTGCTGACACTGCTGAGGTATCTACAGTAGCTGCGTCGATCGCACTCGCCACCACTCCCGTAGAATAATACTCAATTGCGACTTCTTGAGCGCTGCTCTGAAGCATGTGCTGCAGTTCGCGATCAATGTTGTTTAGCACGCCGTGCACCAATCTGTCAGTCATTTCCTGCGGATTCGATTCGTCGTCAGTCAGACTCAATGCGAATACAAGTACAGCCAAAGCTACCGTCATTACGACAGTCATAACAATGGAAATACGGGTCGACAAAGAGTAAGCACGAAACATAATCGGTAATGCCTCAAAAGCCTGAATGAGATACAAAGACAAAAAATAGGAGATTGGCAGACGAAAACAATCATTTTTGGGCAAAAAAAAAGCCCACGTGGGGAACGTGGGCTCAATTTGTACACCAGTACAAATTGGGGGTATGCCTGCTGTGCGATTGCAATATGCGCTTGTTTTGTGTTCTGTGCAAGTAAAAAGTGAAAATAATGTGTTTTTTCTTGAAGAGGGTACTCAGTCAATGAGATTTACACGCTTCTTCACACGAAGCAGATACGGTGTTTCGTCTCATGAGCGGATGTACAATTAAGGTAAGAACTGAAATGACGGTAGATGACTCTATACTACAGCGGCAGTCGCGCAAAGTACTTGGCAAGTTGCCAGGTGATATTGCAGATGCTTCTGACCCACATTTTGATCGCGTGTTCGCAGAGGTGCAGGCGACTCTTGGTGTAGCTGGGATGGCGCCTTTTCACTACCCGGCATCGGACGTATTGGGCGGCACAGCCAAGGAGCCGTGGCGTTGTGTGCTGATTCACCGGACGGGATGTGAGCAACTGCACGAGCACATGTACGCTTGCGCATGTGATGGGGATGGACCCGCAGACGGTCCACGCGCCGGCAAAATGTTTTCTCTGCTCAACGCAGCTGAAGCTCTCGTGCTCGTTTATGCCGCCGTAGAACCCACGGATGGTACCATCGACGAGTCAAAAAGGGCACAACGCAACATGGAGCACATGCTTGCCACGGGCGCATTTGTGCAGAACATTCTGTTGGGATTAACCAAACGGAATCTCTATAATTATTGGTCAAGCGGCGGGATCCTGCAGTCAGAACAGGCAGCGACATTGATGCAGAAACCAGAAAACAGTGTCTTGGCAGCTGCAGTATTCGTGAACTCGCCGCACAATGCAGACCAACTCACAGTAAAACCAGGTAGCTGGCGTAAGGATCGCTCAGAGTTTGCTGAATGGACAACCGTCAAACGAGCATTTGATTGATACACATGAACTACAAGGGAATATTTATGAAGCAGTCGTTGTGGATGTTTACAATTCTTGCGAGTGTGGTGTTTTCGACGCATGCTCTTGGCGCTGTTGTCGAAGAAGAAGTGTCATACGAAGTCGATGGTCAAGAATACCGCGGCGTTGTCATGTACGATGACGCTATTGCCGAACCGCGCGGCGGCGTGTTGGTTGTGCACGAATGGTGGGGACTCAATGATTATGCTCGCAAGCGCGCGCATATGCTGGCCAAAGAAGGCTTTGTGGCAATGGCGATTGATATGTTTGGCGACGGCAAAACAGCCGCGCACCCAAAAGAAGCTGGCGCATTCGCAGGCGCTGTGTTCCAAGACCTGCCGCGAGCTGCTCAGAGCTTTAAGGCCGCTTACGATGTACTGTTGCGTCACAAGATGACAACCGAGAACATAGCTGCGATCGGCTATTGTTTTGGCGGAGGCATTGTGCTCAATATGTCGAGACTCGGAATGCCACTAGCCGCAGTTGCGAGTTTTCACGGCTCGCCGGGCAATGCCACCGGCGATACGTCAAACGTCCTGACAACACCTGTGCTCTTGTGCAATGGAGCAGATGACACTTTCGTGCCAAAAGAGGCATTGGATGCCATCAAAGCTGAGGCATCCGCCGCCGGTATCGAGTTTGTGTTTCATAATTATCCCAATGCAGTTCACGGATTCACCAACCCGGGTGCAACCGCGGCTGGCGAAAAATTTGGATTAAACATTGCGTACAACGAAGAAGCAGACGCTTCCTCATGGAAAACCCTGATCTGGTTCCTGAACAAACAGCTCAATTCGTAATCGCAAAGCGCACATGTTGAATCGAATTGTTGATGCGAACAACAGCTGTATACATGCCGCTGTTGAGGTGCGCAACATCGATATTGGCCTGCTCTGCATCCGGAGTGAGAGTGAGAATTTCTTGTCCCCTGTCATTGACAATAGTAATCGTTGACATGTTCTCGCCCTCGGTTGAGAGTGTTATTGTCTCCACAGCTGGATTGGGGAATACATTGATGTTTACGTGAATTTCCGTTTGCTCTTGCACATCAGTCACATCTGGTACGGCGAGTGCTTGATCGGTGCTGATTGAGTCATATTGCCTAATTGGAAGCTCAGCGATATTGATGTAGGCTTTGCCGTTTCCGGGAATAATTTGAGCTGAACTCAGTGATGGAATGCACAAACAAGCTGCCAAAAGTAGTAGTGACCACGTTTTCATAGTAGGTCTCCCTATATTGTCTTCCCCCGAAGCAATACATGGATTAATTGTGTTGGCTCTGACCGGGTGTACCCGACTTTGAGCCAATGGTTTCAAGTTTTTTTGTTAATGATGTGTTAAAACTGTGAGCGCGCATGACAATTGTGTTTGACCTCGATGGAACTCTTATCGATAGCATTGGTGATATCACTGCTGCGGTAAATACTTTGCGAAGTGCGCGCAAGCAACCACTTCTTTCTGAGACAGCATGTGCTGAATTTGTGGGGTGGGGGGCTAAGTACCTTTTGCAACACACAATAGATTTTGATCCCGAACATGGCAAAGAAGTATACCGCGAATTTATCAGCGCGTATTCAGATGTCATTGGGCAGTTTGCGCATCCGTATCAGGGCATTCCGGAACTGTTATCTGCGCTCCATACAGATGGTCACACACTAGCTGTTCTCTCAAACAAGCCGCATGAGTTGACAGTTCGATGCGTGCAAGAAGCACTGCCGAATGTGTTTACTAGCGTGCTTGGTAAACGCGATGGCATCCCCGCCAAACCCGATCCGTACGGACTATCAGAAAGCGTGGCACTGTTCGGCAACCAACAGAGTGTATTCGTGGGTGACAGCGAAGTAGATGTGCAAACCGCTCGCCATGCAGGAGTGGATTGTATTGCGGTGAGCTGGGGACTAAGGTCAAAAGCTCAACTCGAAGAAGCCAAAGCGGCTGTGATTGTAGACTCTGTTGCCCAACTGCAGAGCGCGCTCAACAAAGGCAATTGACATTGCGGATTTCAGAAGCTATTTTGCGAAGCGCTGTAGTCTTTTCAGTTCACCATACTTTGTACAACCGGGCGCTTAGGGAGACGGCCTAGTGGCAGATTCAGACCAAACAACCGAACGAAAGCTTCTTGTCGTTGACGACGACCGCATGAGCTTGAAGTATCTCTCGAGATTGTTTCAAGACCACTATGCGGTTCAGACGGCAGATTGTGCAGAAACTGCTTTAGAGAAACTCAAAGCAGGATATGTGCCACATGTGATTCTCTCTGATCAAATGATGCCTGGGCTGAATGGATTAGAATTCCTAGAAGAGGCACACAAGATTGTTCCCGATACCGTGAAAGTGATTCTGACTGCCTTTGTAGATGTCGCCGATTTGATGAGTGGTCTCAATGGCGAGATTGTGTTTAAGTTTTTGGCAAAACCTTGGCACAACTCAGAGTTGGTACACACACTGGATCGTTGTTTTGAACATTACTTTCTGGTGGCTGAAAACAAGCAGCTTTTGGAAGTTACCAAGGCGCAAAATGCTGAGTTGCAAAAACTGACCAAGCAGACGCATTACAACATGGTGCAAACGGTAAAGCTGATGTACGGCTTTATCAACAATCACGAAGGGTATTATTACACGCCACATGCACAAACTGTGGCGGTACTCGCGCGCGCAATTGGCGTTGAACTCGGCTTGCCCGAAGAGCGATTGCTGCGACTCAGCGTTGCGAGTCTATTGCACGACATTGGTAAACTCGGAATTTCCGAACAGATCATTGTACCTTCGCCAGACACGCTCGTGGGCAACGAACGACTTAAATACGAAGAGCATGTGAAAAAGGCCGTGAAGCACTTAGAAAGTGTGAATGGCATGGAGCGAGAAGCGCATATTATTGCGCAGCACCACGAACTGTACGATGGGAGTGGGTTTCCGCATGGACTCAAAGCTGATGAGATTGCTATTGAAGCGCTTGTTCTTTCGTTGGCAGATAAGTATCACAACCTCGTGTATCGCATTCCAGCTGAGCAGTATTTTCAAGCACCTGATGTGTTTTCTCACTCGCTGCCAAAGGCTGAAGAAGCGCAGAAGCAATTCGAGGCCGTACAGTGGATTCTCGAAAACAAGCACAAGTTCAGCCCGCTTGTTGTCGACGCATTCATGTATGTGCTTGAAAATGGCACAAGCCCAGCGCTTATCGATTTGCGCAAAGAACGCGAAGAACTCATTTCTGATGGCCACATGCCTGAACAGGCCAGTATTCCTGACGCCGATGGTTTTGTAGCACCATCAATTGCGCGCAAAAAGAAAGGCACGCGACAAATGCACGAAGTAAGTGCGCAACAAATAAAAATAGGCTGGATTTCAGCCCAACCTATCTATTCGGCTACCGGGAGTATGTTGGTGCCTGAAGGTACAATTATCGACAACCGCATGTTGCGCGGTATAAAGGAATTAGATGCGATGGGCTTGCTCCCGAAGTCCCTTCGATTCATTGAAGAGACCTCAGGAGTGTAATACCCATTCTCTATTGCCCATTCTCTATTGGAGTCGCTCAGAGTACAAGAGCTGAACTTGTGATGCGTTGAGTGCTCGACCGTACATGCGAATGTCGTCAAGCGCGCCTACAAAATTTGTCATAGAGTTGTCGCCTGCTGATGGACGTCCTATTTGAAGCGGAAGTCCGGAAGTTACCGACACATTTGACACAGTGTCAGACCACATATTTTCTGCAACAAGCGTTCCGTCCAACCACAGCGCGATGCCATTGGATACATCAAAAGTCGCAGTCACATGATGCCATGATCCGGTATTAACAGTACCACCCGAGATCTCACTTACAAACATGCGCGCCGTGTCTGAGTTGTAGTGTGCGAACAATTGTCCATTGTCAATCCCCACATTGAACCCGACGTTTTCAGTGGATTTGAACTTTGAGAACAGACACTGTCGTTCTGTTGACGACGTCTGAATCCAGAACGATATCGAGAGAGGCAGCATATTAAAGTCACCACTTCCAGTCGCACATTCCGCAAATGCTGTGCCGTCAAACAACCCTGCATCGTGGGCGCTCTCTAACCTGTCGGTTGTGTACTGCAAGTTCTTCATGGCTGAAATGTCGCGATTCGCATAACTATCGTCTGCGCCGTTGTTGCGGAATGAGTAGTACCCGTACAATCTGTCTGACGCTCTGTTGAAACGCCCGGCATTGAACGCGGTGAAATTCAGATCTGCAGCCTCTGAAACCACAATTTCGGCACTGTCGACAATTGGTCTGAATTCAGGTAACAAGACACCAAAATTCTGAACTCCCACCGAAACAAATGGCAATTCATAGAAACCGCTCTGATCAGTAACAGCAGCAGACACAGAGTCACCATCTACGAGCCATGCCACCACCGCATTGCGCTCGGGTTCACCATCGAATGCCGAATACACAAAACCGCGCACAAGGCCAGATGTGGTTGGACGGCGCGATAGCTCAACCTCAACATACGTGGTGTCGCCTTCCGCTACAGAAACGGTTGTTTCAGTGCCCTGATACCGATCCCGTTGCACCGTGAGCGTGTGGTTGCCGACTTCGACACCGTTGAGAACGAACACGCCTTGAGCATCGGATTGAGCTTGTGCTATATCATTTGGCTGAACAAACACGAAAGCTTCGTACAGCGGCTCAAGCGTTGTACCGTCGACCACCGTTCCAATCACGGTCCCAGTTGGCGTAGGCCCTACGGGGTCGTCTGAGCAAGAGTTGACAAAAAGAGACATACACAGTGCGCAGCACACCGCAAATAATTTGTTTGATCGATTGTTCATCGCAGTCACCGTAAGTAGATTTTTTGACACTGCCAAACCTAATCAACAACCGCAGCTCGGAGCAACGCGGCAGTTCTACTCAAGGCAATTTGCTGGTGGTGGCGTTACGAAAACGTAAATACCTCCATTTTTGAAAATGAGGCGCGGAAAACGTAATTTTGCACACTTCACCGTGAAATTGTCGAATCGAAAAAAACTACAAACATATATCGGGAGTCGGTCATGAGCGACGCAACAGTACAGGACGGAAATGTATTTCATACCATACCAAAGATTTTTGAAGGCGCAGACGACTTTCTACCATTGAACGGTACTGATTATGTTGAGTTTTATGTGGGCAATGCCAAGCAGGCTGCGCACTTTTACAAGACTGCGATGGGTTTTCAGTCACTTGCTTACTCTGGACTCGAAACAGGTGTGAAGGACCGCGCCTCTTGGGTTGTACAGCAAGGCAAAATTCGCTTGATGTTCACGACTCCCCTGACAGAAGACGGGGTTATTGCTGAGCATATCAAGAAGCACGGCGACGGAATCCGCGTGATAGCATTGTGGGTAGATGATGCTACAAAGTCGTATGAAGAGACGATGAAACGCGGCGCAAAGTCGTACATGGAGCCAACTGTTGAAGAAGATGAGCACGGCAAAGTTGTAAAAGCCGGTATTCACACGTATGGCGATACCGTGCACATGTTTATCGAGCGCAAGAACTACAAAGGTACGTTCATGCCAGGTTTCTGTGAGTGGAAGAGCGAGTACAACCCACCAGAAATGGGTCTTAAGTATATCGACCACATGGTAGGCAATGTAGGTTGGGACGAAATGAATGTGTGGGCCGAATTCTACAACAAGGTTATGGGCTTCCAGAATCTCATCACATTTGATGACAAAGACATTTCAACTACATACACGGCATTGATGTCAAAGGTGATGACCAATGGCAATGGTCGTATCAAGTTCCCGATCAATGAGCCAGCAGAGGGAATCAAGAAGTCACAGATTGAAGAGTATTTAGACTTCTATGGCGGCGCAGGCTGTCAACACGTTGCAGTTGCCACTGACGACATTATGGAAACAGTGACGCAGATGCGCGATCACGGAATCGAATTTTTGTATGTACCAGGTGAATACTACGACACTGTGCTCGACCGTTGTGGTGAGATTGACGAAGACATTCTCAAACTCAAAGAGCTCGGAATTCTCGTTGACCGCGATGAAGAAGGGTATTTGTTGCAGATCTTCACCAAACCACTTGAAGACCGTCCAACACTGTTCTTCGAAATCATCCAGCGCAAGGGAGCCCAATCATTTGGGAAGGGCAATTTCAAAGCGTTGTTCGAATCTATCGAAGCAGAGCAGGCTCGCCGCGGCACGCTCTAGTCGAAAAGAAAAATGTGAAAGCTTAGTACAAGGCGCAGAGCAATCTGCGCCTTTTTTGTTTTCGGTGAATTCAGTGCACGGTTGTTGAAACAAACGTCCTGAAAGCCAGTACTAGTATAGTATGTAGGACATGTGCAGCTGCACTTTCTACATATTCCTTCCACATTTTTGAGAGGCTCTAATGAAGAAACGCTACATAGTTCAATCGCTTGTTGGGTTGCTTGTTTTTCTCGTTCTAATCAATTCTTATACCACGGTTGAGTCTGGTCACACAAAAGTTGCTACACTGTTCGGAAGTGTTCAGTCTGAACCACTCGGTGAAGGTTTTCACATTGTGAATCCGATGTTGGATTTTGAGGTGTTTGATGTCCGTCAGATCACCGAAACATGGGAAAAGGTTGAAGTCCCGTCGCAAGACAAACTCAAAACATCCATGGATGTATCGGTGACATTTCGCTTGGATGGGCAGCGCACCCCGATCATTTACCAGGAAACCGGCACACTGTACGATGTGATTGCAAAGCACGTAACGCCCAAAGTGCGCTCGTTGCTGCGCGAAGCTGGCAAGACCGTTGAGAAGTCGCAAGACTTTTATCTCGACAGTGTTCAACACGAGCTACAGGTATACATGGAGCAAGGCTTGACATCATATCTCAATGAGAAAGGCGTGATTGTTGAAGCTGTTCTGTTCCGCGATATCACATTGCCAACTGTCGTGACAAAAGCAGTTATTCAGACTAAGGAACGACAAGAACAGTTGGAGCGCGAAAAGGCGCAGTTGATGATTGTTGAGCAGCAGGCCCAGCAACAAGTGAAAGAAGCAGAAGCACGTGAGAAGGCAGCTGTTTCTGATGCAAAAGCACGAGTGACACTCGCCGATGCCGAAGCCTATGAAATCAAAGCGCTGGCAGAAGCCCAAGCTCAGGCCAACAAGCTGCTATCGCGATCAGTGACTCCGAATCTGATCAAATACAACTCAGTTCAGAAGTGGAATGGCATTTACCCAACCACGATGTTGGGCGAAGGAACAGGAACACTGATCTCGTTGCCTACAAACTAAACTGAAAACAGAGTGTAGATACAAAAAGCCCGGACAATACTCCGGGCTTTTTTGTTAGACCTGTGTGTGCGAGTACACTTATTCTTCAATTTTGTTTCCTTTCTCGTCATACCCCTCAAATGGGAAATAGTCGAGCACATCATATTCCCAAACATTCGTTGGGAAAATGACCACCAAATTGGCTGTTTTGTCACCAATATTCTTGAAAGCATGCGGCACCATTGGGGGGATGTTCACAATGTATGGAGCCGAGATAGTAAACACCGTGTCGCCGAGGGCATACAGTATCTCACCTTCGAGTAACACATGCGACTCTTCGCCCTTGTGCGTGTGCATTGGAGGTGCACCACCTGGGAATGTTTCGGTTATTCCAATCACCAAGTTCTGATAGCCATTTTTGTAGCCTTCCATCACATGCACATACTCACCTGGTCCAGGATTGATAGTCGGCAAATCTTCGACCTGAGCAGCATAGTCTTTCCAATGTTCAAGATTTTTTGTCTCGTACCCAGCAGGCACCGTACGGCGTTCAAGCACCTTGTGGTTGTGGTGCTGCGCGTGCAGGTAATCAATGATCGAGTCCGGCACTGTCTTGACTTCTTCCACCAAATTTTCGATGGAAAAAGTTTCGCGTACGGCAGCATGATCATGGGAATGTTCGTGATCGCTGTGATCGTGGGAATGGTCTCCATGGTCGTGAGAATGTGCTGTTGTTTCAGGCTCTGGAGCGGGTTCTTCGTTTTGACTGCAGGAGACTACTAATCCTGCGGACATCAGCAAAATTGCCGCGAGTGTTCGTTTTGGCTTCACAATAGGAATCCTTGTGCTTTGTGAGAGAAAGACGTTTGCACCAGCATGACACTAGGCTGTTGTTGAAGAAAAATAGAAAATTTTGCACGACTTGTCCTATTCTTTCACTTGCTGCATTGCGTATATTGCAGCATGGCAAAGCACCCAAAACTTCTGGACTCACACATAGAGTTTATCGGCAAGCAGCACATGTTTTTTGTGGCGACAGCCGATGTAGACGGTTACGTGAATCTCTCGCCCAAAGGATTGGATTCCCTAAGAATCTTGGATGATTCAACTGTGCTGTGGCTCAACTACACGGGCAGCGGCAATGAGTCGGCCGCACATGTGCAGCGCAACAAGCGCATGACAATAATGATGTGTTCGTTTGACGAAAAGCCACTCATACTCAGAATATATGGAGAGGCGCGTGAGGTGTTGCCAGGCGATGATCAGTGGCAAGCGTGCACAGAGCATCTACCTGGAGGAACCGGTGCTCGACAGTACTTTTTTCTCGATGTAGAATTGGTGCAGACCTCCTGTGGTTTCGGCGTGCCGCTGTACGCATTTCAGGGTGAGCGAGAAACGCTGACAACATGGAGTGAATCCAAAGGTGAGCAAGGTGTGCGCGACTACATCAATGCTAAAAATGCCGTCAGTTTGAACGACAAAACGATCAACATCGGTGAGCATGCTACGTGAAGAATTTTGAGCCGTTGTTGTATCCCATTGATCAATTCACAACCAAAACTGTTGGTGAGCAGGTCGAAGTGTACGACCCCGTGCGCGGAAAATATGTGGTTCTCACACCCGAAGAATGGGTGCGGCAGAACATTGTGCGATACCTAGTTGAAGAATTGCAGTATCCGCAGGGACGCATGAACATTGAAGCCGATCTCACCGTATTTCGGCGCAAACGCCGTGCGGACATTGTGGTATATGATGCTCATCTGTCGCCATGCCTTGTTGTCGAATGCAAGCGTCCAGAGGTCTCACTCTCTCAAAACGTGGCCAATCAAGTGTCTGAATACAACATCCCTTTGCAAGCTCCGTGGCTGATTGTCACCAATGGCAAAGGCTTTTATTGCTGGAAGGTTGATCTTCAGTCAGGCAAGAGCGTCATGGCCGAAGCTTTGCCCTCGTACGAACAAGTCACTGCGTAATTGATTATATTCACGGCATTACAACGCAACCAATCACAGCAATACACAAGTTGAATCTATGAGCACAACTGTAAGACCTATCGGACAGAACGAAGTTTTGAAGTTCATTAAGTGTCAGTGGAACTTCTACCAAAACCACCCGAATTGGGTTCCACCAATGATCATGGATCGCAAAAAATTGCTCAACACCAAGGGCAATCCGTTTTTCAAACATGCAGAAATGCAGCTGTTTTTGGCTGAACGGGACGGCACAGTTGTCGGGCGTATTGCTGCCATCACAAATGAAAACCACAATAAAGCTCACAACGACAAGGTGGGCTTTTTCGGCTTCTTTGAATGCGAAAATTCTCAGGACACAGCAAATGCACTGTTCGAAGCTGCATCTGCATGGCTCAAAGACCGAGGCATGGACACCGTTCGCGGTCCGGTAAATCCGTCGCTCAACGACGAGTGTGGATTGCTTGTAGACGGATTCGACAAAAAGCCGCAAATCCTGATGACGTACAACCCCGAGTATTATGCAGATCTGATTGAGAAGTTTGGATTTGAGAAGGCCAAGGACTTGTATGCATTTCGACTCGATCGCGACAAGTATCAATCCGACAAACTCAACCGCTTACGCGATGCAATTTGCGAACGTTACGGGGTAACAATTCGCAATGTTGATTTCAAAAACAAGCAGCAGTACAAGAAGGACATCACAACTCTTAAGGAAATTTACAACACAGCCTGGCAGCCGAATTGGGGTTTTGTGAAGATGACTGATGAAGAGTTTGACTACGTGGCAGCAGACCTCAAACCAATTGCAGATCCTCGTTTTGTGTATTTCGTAGAAGTAGAAGGCAAGGTCGCCGGGTTTATTCTGGCACTTCCAGACATCAACCAATGCCTGATTCACAACAAGAAAGGTGGTTTGTTGGGTGGGGTTTACCACTTGTTGACAAAGCGCAAAAAAATTGATTCGGTGAGAATTGTGATTCTCGGAGTGTTGCCTGAATACCAACGCACAGGCGTGGATGCTGTCATGTATCACGAAATCGGTCTGCGCATTCAGAATACACCGATTGTACGCGGCGAAGCAAGTTGGATTCTTGAAGACAATGCCGGTATGGTGCTTGCCTTGCAAAAAGCCATGCAGACGGAGCTCGACAAAACGTACCGGATTTACGATAAGAAGATTACCTAAAAACGCAGCATAACAACTGAGTTTTTCTCAAGGCGCGGTTTCCTTCGTATATTTGTATTCGATTTTTACCCCACCAATCGGAATCTGGCATGGCACTTCCTGCAGAACTCGACAAACCCCAATGTAATTGTGGTGTCGTTGGCGTTTTTAACCATCCCCAAGCTTCCCTGATGACATATTATGCTTTGCATTCGTTGCAGCATCGAGGGCAGGAAGCAGCAGGCATCGTAGCAGCGCGTTACGACGATGAGAACAACAAGTGGCGTTACCGCGCACACAAATCTGAAGGTTTAGTTCTCGATATTTTTGACGGTGCGGTTCTCACCAAACACCTGAGAGGAAGTAGAGCAATTGGACACAATCGCTACTCTACCACGGGTGGAGCGAAAAAGTCGACCAATATTCAACCTTTTCTGATCCGCTATCACATGGGATCGATTGGTCTTGCTCACAATGGCAACCTCACGAACACTAGGGCATTGCGAGAAGAGCTGCACAAACGCGGCGCAATTTTTGCAACAACAACAGATTCAGAACTGTTCTTGCATCTTATTGCTTTGAGCAAGGAAACCACACAAGAATTGCAAATACGAGAAGCCATGCGCATTGCGCGCGGCGCGTACTCGTTGGTTATTTCAACTGATGAAGCCTTGTATGCAGCGCGAGATCCACATGGTATCAGACCACTTGCTTTGGGACGCAAACAAAACGAAGACGGATCGTGGGCATGGATGGCAGCTTCTGAAACATGTGCATTCGACATGTGCGGATTTGAGTATGTACGCGACATACGTCACAACGAGATTCTCAAGATTCAGGGCACAACCGGCACAGAAGCAGACTTGTTGTCGACAACGATAGACGAAGAGACGCCTGAAGCAAAGCACTGCATTTTTGAGTACATCTACTTCTCACGTCCAGATTCACACATTTTTGGACACAGTGTTGATAAAGTCCGACGCAGGTTAGGGAAGAACTTGATGGACGAACACCCCGTGTACCCAGATCCAGAAACGGGCGACAAGGTTGTGACAATACCTGTGCCAGATAGTGCAAACACTGCAGCCCTTGGGTACTCGCAGCAGGCTGCTAAAGAAGATGTTCCAATGAAATATGAACTGGGACTGATACGCAGCCATTATGTTGGACGTACCTTTATCGCCCCGGCGCAAGACAGCCGCGAATTCAAGGTGAAAACAAAATTTAACACCGTGCGTGGCGTTATCGAAGGTCGAAAGATTGTGTTGGTTGACGATTCAATTGTACGCGGCACAACCTCGAAAAACCTGATCTCACTTGTGAAGCAATCACAACCAACCGAAGTGCATATGCGCATTTCCTCGCCGCCAATTACACACCCATGTAAGTACGGCATGGATTTCCCGAGTCGCGAGGAATTGATTGCCAATCACTGCGACAGTGATCCACAAAAGATTGCCGATAAGATAGGCGCTGACTCAGTAGCGTACATGAGCGTAGACAATCTCATGGACTCTGTGCCACAAGAAAAGGGGATTGGATATTGTACAGCCTGCTTTACCGGAGAGTATCCGATTCCAATTGATCTCTCAGTAGCCAAGCTAGTGGAAGAAGACGAAGACGAAGAAGATTAGAATGAAAAAGGGCCCCAAAATTGAGGCCCTTTTTTTATGTTCGCTCTGATTGTATGTTCGCCTTGAAAGCGAATCGCAGTTATTTGATTGTGTATAGGCTCGGAAGTGCCACTGCTCCGAACTCGCGGCTACAGATATCTCCGACGAGCATTTGGTAGTCCAGCTGATTCACAACTTCGGCAGGAAGCATCTCCATCATTGCCTCGCGCATGAGAGATGCCTTGCTCATATCTGTGGCAACCTGCATCTCTTCTTGGTCCAAAGACTCAAGCAGCGTCAAAAAATTGGTTGGTTCTGGGCGTGGAAACACGCGAACTGCGATTGGGTTTTCGTCAGTTTCATTGAGGTTTGCTTTCACAATGGCGAGCACATCATGCAGCGAAGCAAGGCCATCTATAAGGCCGTGAGACAAGGCATCTGAACCTGTCCAAACACGTCCACCCGCTATCGCGCGAACTTCTTCTCGCGTCATACCGCGCGCTGCAGCAACTTTGTCGAGAAAGCGAAAGTAAATAGCTTCCGAGGTTTTGTGTAGGCGCTGTTTGTCGGCCTCTGTAAACGGCATCATTGGATTCATGAAAAATGCGTTTTTTGTCACTGAGATCGTATCAACATCAGCATGAATCTTATTCATCATCCCTGAAAGATTGGGAATGGCGAGCACTACGCCAATCGAACCGGTGATTGTTGTTGGCAGGGCGAAAATGCTATCACAGCCCATGGCCATGTAGTACCCACCACTAGCCGCAACATCACTCATCGAAGCATACACTGGTTTCTGCTTGCGCGCTTTGACGATTTCTTGGTACATCTCTTCTGAGGCAATCACCGAACCACCTGGAGAATCAATACGCAATACAATCGCTTCGACTGCATCATCTTCGGCCGCATCGCGAATCCACTGCACAACATCACCAGAATAAATCTGATTTGAACCGCCGAACAGCCCCTTACTTTCCTTGCCGGAAACAATTGGGCCACTTGTGTTAATAAGCGCAATTGCACGTTTGCCTCTATCCGAGGTGAACGCATAAGAATTGAAGAGATTCTTGAGTGATACTTGTTTGACCGACGTTGTGTCGCCAAGTACCTCTTTGATATACTGCGAGCTTGTGTTGCGATCAACCAAACCAGCTTTCATAAACTCATCGGCTGTATAGACGCCTTCGGAAAGTCTTTCACGCAGCTCGTGATGATTCAAACCACGGCTATTCGCAATTGTTGTTACATAATCTTCGGTTCGCTGTTCGAGAATTGCTGTCAACTGCTCGCGAGCCGGCTGGGAAAACGATTCACGAGAATACTGTTCGCCGGCACTCTTGAATTGTTCAAACTGCTCAACATGAAATTTAACGCCGAGTTCGCCAAGTGTGCCTTTGAAGTATGTGTTAAACGCCCCGAAACCATTGAATTCTGCAATTCCTTCCACCGGCATGAAAACACTGTCAGCCGCGCTTGCAATGAGAATGTCTGTTTCAGAGCCCGTTTCAATAAACGCATACACAAACTTGCCGGAGTTGCGAAAATTCACAAGAGCTTGGTGAATAGCTTTGGCCTTGTTGTAACCGGCGATAATATCACCGCTTTTGTAGTAGATCCCTTTGATTCGGTCGTCCGTCGCCGCTTCTTCAATAGTCTGCAAAACGTTCCGGAAGTCCGGCGTGCGTTTCATTCCAAATAGCTGCAACGACTCACTGTTGGCTCGTTCCATCACTTCGCCACTGTGCTTGAGACGCAGAATTGCTTGGTTTGGAACCGAAACTTCCGGGGTTGTAGGGAGCGTGAACATCGACAAACTGAAGAAAATCAGTCCAATCACAACTACACCAGCAATGCCAAAGCCGATGAGAATAGGCACGAGAACATTGCCGCCGCTGGATTTCTGTCTTCTTCGTTTTTTCCCACCTTGCCTCTTGGCTGGTTGGGGTGGCAATGTGCTGCGTTTTGGTGTCGCAGACGCAGATTGCTGTTCTTCTTGAGGTCTTTCTTCTGGTTGTGGCTTCTGATCTTCCATGTAATGCTCTTATAACGCTCGTTGTACAGTTTCCAGCGGTTCAATTATGAACAAACGTACTACCAAAACAGATGTTTTGTTTCAATGTGACTAATCACAGTTAACTGGATTAAACAAAAAAGAGGGAGAACCTTTCGGATCTCCCTTTGATGTGCGTTCGGCCGGGAATAACTTACGGACTATAACCGGCTGGGCGCCTTCTTATTCTATGCCCAATATACATTTCACTGACAAAAATCTAGTACTTGTCATGCAAGTTCTTGGTTTTATTCTGTTGTGGAAATAACGTATTCGTAGCAGACAATGCCGACATTAGTTTGCCTCGCCTTTAGCCAGTAGTTTCAAGTATATCTGTCTTATTGCCAGCCTATTCTTTTGCATATTGCAACCATGAAGAATGTGTTGTTCGTATTTCTTGGCGGTGGGTTGGGTTCGATTGCTCGTTATGGGGTGAATCTCTTGTTGCCGCTTCAGGTGGGTAAATTTCCGCTTGCCACACTGCTAGTTAATGCTGTGGGGTCGCTGCTGATTGGTGTGCTCGCGGGGGTGTTTTTGTTGACGCAAAAGCACGAAACCATGCGGCTGTTTCTGGTCGTTGGCTTTTGTGGTGGATTTACCACGTTTTCCACGTTCTCACTCGAATCACTCTCATTGTTAGAAGACAAAAAGATTTTCCTCGCTGCTGCGTATATTTGTGGAAGCATTATTACTGCCTTTGTCGGGGTGGTGATTGGCAAGCGCCTCGGAGAGCAGTTGTTGTAGGGCTTTCCGACTATTAGGTGCGCGTTCAACGGCGTAGTGTGTGCTGAATCACTGCGTTTTTTTCATTATTACGGACAGATTATGCGTACTCTTTCATCCCTTTTGACTCTCGGTACCATGGGATTGGTTCTCTCGTGCTCACCAACAGAAGAGAAACCGTCTTTCGACGAACCGGCAGAACAGGAGGTAATGGAACAATCCTATGATCCTTCAACTGATTCTTTGCGTTTGCCGGGTGAACTGCATTTTAGAAATGTGAAGCAATTGACATTTGGCGGTAACAATGCCGAGGCGTATTGGAGCTTCGACGACAAACAATTGGTGTTTCAGAGCGACTGGTCCGAAATCAACGACAAAGGCTGCGACCAAATCTATGTGATGAATGCCGATGGAACCGATGTTGAACCCGGTGTGAAGTACAAGCAGATTTCGCCAAACCTCGGGCGCACAACATGTAGCTATTTCTTGGCAGATGGACGTGTTGTGTTTGGCTCAACTGAAAGCGGTGGCGATGCATGTCCAACTCACGATCACAACATGCAGCGATACGTGTGGCCTATTTTCGATTCGTATGATATTTATGTGTCTGACGCCGATGGCAACAACCGCGAAGTTCTTATTGGTGGACCAGGTTACGATGCGGAAGCCACTGTTTCTCCAGATGGTAAATACCTTATTTTCACGAGTACGCGCTCGGGCGACTTAGAATTGTGGCGCTATGAAATGGCAACGGGAGATTTGTTGCAACTCACCAACACGCTTGGCTATGATGGCGGTGCGTTTTTCTCGCGCGACAGCAAAAAAATTATCTGGCGTGCCTCGCGCCCAGAAGGCGAAGCAGCAACTGAATACAAAAAGCTCCTAGATGAAGGATTGGTTGAGCCAAAAGCTCTGAACGTGTTTGTTGCGGATATCGACGGCAGCAATGTCGTGCAAGTAACAGATCTGCCGGGCGCCAATTGGGCTCCGTTTATGCATCCAGATGGAGAGAGCTTGTTGTTCTGCTCCAATCACGAATGGATGGCAAAGGGCGGTCGTTTCTTCGACATTTTTAGAATCAACCTCGATGGCACCGGGCTCGAAAAGCTGACTAATTCGGATGCGGTTTTCTCGGCATTCCCGATGTTCTCGTATGATGGCTCAAAAATCGTGTTCTCTTCGAATAGAGTTGCGTCTGGAACTCCAACTCGCGCTACAAATATTTTTGTTGCCGACTGGATTGAAACCCCTGAAGCTGTCGACTCAGCATTTGGCATGTAAATACGCTTCTGATGAATCAACCTTCGCATATTTCTGAACCCGCTCCATTGCGGCGCCAACGCACCGTTCTGAACAGATGGAGTATGCTAGGTCTCATCATTTTTTCGGCTGGCATGATTGCTCTTTTTGTCAGCAATGCTATTGCAGTTGCAGTCCCCCGAACGCGTGGCCGCATTTGCTCGCAAACACTTAGGCCTCGTGCAGTCTGTTGTGCCTCCTCAGCGAATTCGCATTTCCGATGAATGACGGGCTAGACGATAGCGGCCTGCCCAATCCCGACCCCATGGAAGAAATGCGTCCAGTACCAGCACCGGTCAAGGGACGTCTCAAATTACGCGTGGTCTTTGTCGTGTTTTCGCTGATGCTTTGTGCATTGGTGTACCGCTTGTTTGACCTGCAGATCCTCAGTGCCGATGAGCACCGTGCGGCGGGACGCCGGCAGTATGAACAAAAAGTACGACTCGCTCCTGATCGAGGCAGAATGCTTGATCGCAACGGCAACAGCATCGCACTGACTATCTCTCGCATGTCCATTGCCGTTGATCCCAACATGGTCGAATATCCCGATTCGATAGCACGTCAACTCAGCGCGATCACGGGCAAGCCGGACTCTGTGTACACGCAGAAAATTCAACGCTCTACTGGTTCATTTGTATGGCTTGAGCGCGCTCTCGACGAAGTGCATCTCTCGCCGTTGGCAGATATGAAGGATGAAGGACTCATCCGCACGTGGGAAAAGCGTCGCACATACGCCCACCAACACCGCGCTGCCCAAGTTGTTGGCTTCACTGACATCGATAATCGCGGTGTTTCGGGGTTAGAGTTGGAAGCCGATACGCTGCTCAAAGGCGCTCCCGGGTATACAATTTTGCAGCGCGACGGTCGCGGAAAACTGCGTCCAACCTCAGACGCACCTCTCATTCAACCTCGCAATGGCCGCGATATTCAGCTGACATTGGATATGAGCATGCAGGGCATTGTTGAAAGTGAGTTGTTGGCCGGAATTGGCGCAAGTGGCGCGTTGTCAGGAACTGTGGTTGCATTGCAGCCAAACACTGGAGAAATCCTAGCAATCGCTTCATATCCGGGCTTTGATCCGAACAATTTTACCGAAGCCACTAACGAGCAGATGCGCAACCGAGCCATAAATGACATGTATGAGCCTGGTTCTACGTTCAAGACTATCATGGCCGCAATGTTGTTGGAGGAAGGATTGCTCACGCCATCAGACACTGTTGAAACGTATGGCGGAAAGTATGAGTATGGCGATGTGACGATTGAAGACGATCACCCCATTGATTCTGCAACATTCCGAGATGCGCTTGTACAGTCGTCGAATGTCGTGTTCGCAACGCAGTCACAACAATTCTCAGACATGAAGTTTTACAAGTATGTCCGCGACTTTGGTTTTGGGATATACTCCGGAGTTGACCTTCCGGGTGAAGTGCGCGGCATTGTCAAGAAGCCACGCCAGTACGACAAGACAACAAAAATGTATATGGCACATGGGTATCAATTGGCCGTAACAGCGCTACAACTTACAAGTGCATACGCCGCTATCGCCAATGGTGGATTAGTGATGAAGCCGTATATCATCAAAGCAGTGTCGGATGACGGCGACATGCGAGAAGTTTCGCCACAGCAAATTCGCAGAGTTGTCTCGAAGTCGACATGTGACTCAGTTACTTCGATGCTTGTACAGGTGGTGAAAGACGGAACTGGAACAATGGCCGCTGTGCAGGGCATGCACATTGCGGGCAAAACTGGAACGGCTCAACAACTTGTAGATGGAAAGTATGCACGCGGATACTATACTTCGTCGTTTGCCGGCTTCTTTCCTGCGGAAAATCCGCAGATAGCGATGGTTGTGATGCTCGATAGACCAAAACGCGGGTTTTATGGCGGTGCTGTTTCCGCACCAATATTTGGAAAAATTGCGCGTCGCTTGGCTGCTTCTGGAAGTGTGACAATTGACCGAAAAACGCAACGTGAAGAATCTCAGAATTCGAACGGTGATTCTGCAACAATGCCGCTAATTATCGGTATGACTGTTGCGGAAGCTCGTGAAAACCTAGGGCCTATTGGATTGCGCCTACCACTTGGCTTGCCTGAAGGGTACATCGTTTCTCAAAAGATTGCCCCTGGCACGCGATTGGCCAAGGGAACTCATGTAACGAGTAGCGTTGTGTCGCTCTCACAAGAGCAGCGCGACAGCGTGCTGATCAGCGATGGTCACACCACATCATTCGATCGTCACCCCGACGTTCGAGGCATGAGTTCGCGCTACGCTATGCGTATTGTGCACGAGCTCGGATATGCGTCGAGAGTGGTTGGGAGTGGCTTTGTGCGTCGCGCCGAATGGCCGCGCGGTACTACTGGAACAGTGACATTGTATTTGAGATAGCAGGATGGAATCAGAATTACTTATTAGTCTACTCACGCTCACCGCCATGGAAATTGTGCTGGGGATAGACAACATTGTATTCATCTCAATTCTGGTAGGAAGGCTTCCCGAAGAGAGTCGTGAAAAGGCACGTCGCATTGGTTTAGGAGTGGCTCTGTTGCTACGTGTCGGCTTGCTTGCCGCACTCTCTTGGCTCATTGGTCTCACCGAACCTCTGTTTACTGTGTTTGATATGGGCTTTGCTGGGCGCGACCTTATTCTGTTGGGTGGTGGACTGTTTTTGATCGGGAAAAGTACGCTTGAGATTCACCACAAAATTGAAGGCGACGATGAGCAGCGCACGAAATCGAAAGTGGTGTCGTTTGGTGCCATTATTGGACAGATTGCCGTACTCGACCTCGTGTTTTCTCTCGACAGTGTCATTACTGCAATCGGATTGGTAGACAACTTAACCGTCATGGTGGTAGCAGTAGTGTTGGCTATGATTGTCATGGTCGTATTTGCTAAATCGGTGAGTGAATTCATCGAAAAGCATCCAACCATGAAAATGTTGGCTCTATCATTTTTGTTGATGATCGGATTGCTGCTGGTTGTTGAATCTGTGCAGATTCATGTACCAAAAGGATATGTGTATTTCGCGATGGCGTTCAGTTTGTTCGTAGAAATGCTCAACCTGAAAATTCGCAGCAAGTCAAGCAAAGATTCCAAGTAAACCAGTTGGGAACAGGCAACTGCTCTAACGAACTTCGTTGCGGACCTCTCGTTCTAGCGCAATGTCAAACTTGTGCGATACATCGGCAACTATGTCGTTGGCTAGTGCATCAATCTCAGCACCAGTAGCGCTGCCGTAATTGACAAGTACCAAGGCTTGGTGCGGCCAAACGCCGGCATCGCCTTTGCGGTATGACTTCCAACCAGCTTGGTCAATAAGCCAACCGGCTGGAATTTTTACATGAGATTCTGAAATGGGGTAGTTGGGTACAGTGTTATGCTTTGTTTGCAAGCGTTTGAGCACATCGAGTTCAACGATGGGATTCTTGAAAAAACTACCGGCATTTCCGACGAGACTTGGCACTGGTAGTTTGCTGATTCTCACGGCACAAACAGCGTCATAGACCGCGGCAATATCGATTGGTTTTTCGGGGTGTAACGATTCAATTTGCGCTCTGAGGGCACCATAGCTGATGTTCGGGCTACTGTGTTTCTGCAACCGCAATGTGACCGACGTTATAATGAATTTGCCAGCCAATTCGCGTTTGAAAATACTGTCGCGATAACCAAAGTTGCACTCACTGGCTTGCAACTCACACATGTCACCAGATGGAATGTCATAACCGCGCACCGAAACCAACACGTCGCACAATTCTACACCATACGCTCCGATGTTCTGTACCGGTGCGGCGCCGACAGAACCAGGAATCAGAGCCAAATTCTCAATGCCACCAAGCTTGCTGACTACGCAATATTGAACCAAACTATGCCAGTTTGCACCGGCTCCAGCTGTGACATGAGAAATGTGGTCATCGATATCCGAAATCTCAACATCGCCTGGCCCGTGTTGCGCTACAACGCCATTGTAGTGCGTACCAAAAAGTACATTGCTGCCCTCGCCCAAAACAAGAAGGGGCCGCTCGTATTCAGAACTTCTGTCTACAATTTCCGCCCATTCCGACTCATGCTCTGCTATGACAAACTCTGCACAGGTACAATCTATACCAAAGGTATTGTGTTTTTTTAGAGAATAGTCGCGCTGGGTGACAAGCATGTTTCGATTTCTGAAAGTAGAACAAAAGAAACTTCGCCAATGCAACTCGGCACAATAGAAGTTTCAGAGAACAGTGATAGTTTGCGTTTTGGGTGAAATTTCACCATGTACATATAGACGAGCCACCTTGAAGGATATTCGAAAATGAAGCTGCGGTTACTTCACGTATCAATGATCTTGCTACTAGCTATACTCTGTACGCCACAAATGTACGGACAACTGCCCAATTTACGAGCAGCGGCGGCCGATGTTGGCGTGAAGTCTTATGGTTCACAAGCAGCTCAGCCGTGGTTGAGAACACCAGACTCAGATATTCCTGTGGCAGAGATATTGGAGTATTATCATCGTGATTTTCAGTTGGGCGAGCGACTCAACATCACCCTCGCGGGCAACGGAGTACGCTTTGAGTGTCTACTCGAGCACTTTGACGTATTTACCCAAACCACTGAGTTTGTAGCGCAGAGCGTGTCTGGCGAAACCCCGTTTTTTCCTGAACGAGCAAAAATGTTTCGCGGTTCAGTGATGGGGCGCAATGGTAGCACCGTTGTTCTGGCCATTCACCCTGAATTCATCACCGGCGTGATTGAAGTTCAAGAGGACGGCGTACCGGTACGGTATTCGCTTTCGCCCGTACTTGATGAGTTTGGAATTACTCACATACGGATGGAAGAATCGCAACCTTCAACAGATGAAGATTTGTGCCGAGCCGAGGAGTTGCCGGAATATCACAGTGGTGACGAACTGTTTGCCACGCGTGCAATGCAAGCTCGTAAGAGTCTTCAGGTGGACGCAATTCAGACAACTGAAACATTGGTTGTTGACGTAGCTATCGAAGGCGATACGTACTACTACGGTGACAATGGTTCAGATCTAACAAGAAGTGTCCTCTATGCCCAAGCACTTTTTGGAGCCGTAAGTACGCTATACAAGCGCGATGTAAACATAGAAATACATGTCCCATTTGTCAGAATTTGGACGTCTTCTGACCCATTTCACAATTCTGATATCAGCACAATGCTTAGTGATGTTCGCAGTTATTGGAATACCAATGAGCAAGACCGCGATCGAGCCCTTGTGCATTTGTTGTCGGGAGTAAGTGGCATTGGCGGCATTGCATGGATTGGTGGTGGCGGCTCAACTGTTGCATGCGGCAGTAAAATAAGTGGATATGGATTCGCTGTTTCAGGAGTGCATTCGAATCAAAATTTTCCTGTCAGTGGCTATGCATGGGACATTGACGTGTGTGCTCATGAAACCGGGCACAATCTGGGATCGCGCCACACGCACAATTGCAATTGGTCGCCTGCCATCGATTCATGTTATACTGCTGAAGGCGGCTGCTTTAGCGGTTATACTGCTGTTTTGGGTACAACCATGTCCTATTGTCATTTGAGATCTACCGGCAAGATGTTAAAAATGCATCCGGTGGTTGCTACACATATCCGCAATCAGATGGAATCGGCCTCTTGTGTTTACGAAGAACGCGGTGTGTTTGATGATGACGTAGTCGTGCAAGATATTGAAACTCCTGCCCCAGGCGGATTGTACAAACGCAATACTTCTATGACTCCGCTCGTGACCGTGAGCAACAACGGTACAGACTTCAACGAAGGGTTGCTCACATTGAGCGTATATGACGATAACGGCGATTTGGCATACACAGACTCAGACTCTGTGCATTTGCAGCCGGGAGCTGTACAGCGAATTGCAATGAGCGCGTTCTCACTCTCGACATCTGCTTCGTGGAGCGTAGAAGCGGAGTTGGTGGTTGACAGCGACGACAATCCGGAAAACAATGTAAAGAGTCACCAATTGTATACTGAGAATTCTGTTAATGGATATCTCAGTCTCACATCGCTCACAACCCCTCAAACACTTTATGCTGGCTCGGTTACCACGATTAGCTGGTCGGCGGCACTTGTCAACAACATCAGGTTGGAGTATTCGCCTGACAACGGAGCTTCTTGGTTTACAATCAAACACAGTGTGTCATACGGTCTTGGCTCGTATGACTGGACGGTTCCTGGCGTGAGTTCTACACAAGCAATCGTACGAATTCGCGCACGTACTAATTCTGGATATCAAGATGTATCAGCAACATCGTCTATTGTTGTTGCAAACGATGCTCAGGCATACGAAATGATTCATCCGGAAATCGACGAAACCGTTGCAACATCAGTAGAACCTGTTGTCTCCTT